>JAPPLF010000068.1:0-45116 GCA_028874215.1 Acidobacteriota bacterium | reverse complement strand
TTGGGGGGGGGGGGGGGGGGCGGGGGGGGGGTGGGGGGTTGTTTTTTTTTTTTGGGGGGGGGGGGGGGGGGGGGGCCCCCCCCCCCCCCCCCCCCCCCTTTGCGCTTCCGGGCTACCACGCCGCGTCAAGGCAGCGCGAAAACAAACAGGGTCGAGCCGGCCCGAAAATCCTCCGTCTCGGGCCAGAGTTGGGGCATGAGGCCGGCCACCGCCGATCCCCAGCCGGACGGCGTGGCGATATACTGGCGTCCCGCCACCGAGTAGGTGATGGCCGAGCCCCGGTGCCCCGACCCGGTCTGAAAGCTCCAGAGCTTTCGTCCCGTCATGGCGTCCAGCGCGAAAAACAGCCCCTCCGCGTCACCACTGAACACCAGGTCACCGGCCGTAGCCAATTGCGAGGCCAGAAAGGGATACGGCGACCGGCAGCTCCAATGCTTCTTTCCCGTCAGCGGATCGTAGGCGTCCAGGTGTCCGTGATGGTCGACTCCCGGCACCTCCTTCAATTTGAAGACACCTCCGAAAAAGTTCATCCCCTCCTGAGGCTCCTCTTCCCGGGCCGTCACCTCCTGGCACCATTCGATTCCGGTGGTGTAATACCACCCGGTTCTCGGAGAATAGGCGCCCTGGTTCCATTGCCTGCCGCCGCCGATGGACGGGCAAATCAGCTTGGCCTTGTCCAGAACCGGCTCGTTGCGGCCGATCAGTTCACCGTTCGGGCCGACACCCTCGATCCAATTCAGATGGTCCACCACCGGCCAGGCTGAGATGAACTCGCCGGTCGTCCGATCCACGATGTAGGTGTAGCCCCCTTTGTTGGTGTTCAGGAGGAGCTTCCGGTCCCTTCCATTCACCCTAAGATCCAGAAGAACGCACTCGTAGGCCGAATCCCAGTCCCACACGTCATGCGGAATCTGCTGGTGGTACCACTTGAGCTCTCCCGTGTCCGGATCCAGGGCGATGACCGAGTCGGTGTACAGGTTGCTCCCTCGCCGGTCCCCCCCGTAGAAGTCGGCCGCCGGATTTCCCACCCCCCAATAGAGGAGGTCCAGGTGGGGGTCGTAGGAACCGGTCATCCAGGTCGCACCGCCGCCAAACTTCCAGCTGTCCCCCTCCCACGTCTCGTGGCCCTTCTCGCCCGGACCGGGGATGGTGTAGAAACGCCAGGCCAGACGTCCGGTGGCCGCATCGAAGGCGGTCAGGTAACCCCGGTGAGCCGAGTCCCCCCCGGTGACGCCGACGATCACCTTGTCCTTCACCACCAGCGGCGCACCGGTGATGTTGCAGCCGCACTGCTTCAAGTCCTCGACGTTGACCTTCCACAGTTCGCGCCCCGTCTTCCGATCCAGGGCCACGACATAGTTGTCGAGAGTGCCCATGAAGACGCGCGGGCCGGAGACCGCGACGCCCCGGTTCCAGGGGCTGTAGATAATCCCGATCTGCCGCGGATTCTCATAATAGTAGTGCCAGATCTCGTCTCCGGTCGCGGCGTCGATGGCAAAGACCCGGTTCCAGGACGAAGTCAGATACATGACGCCGTCCAGAACGATGGGGGTGGCCTGAAGTCCGCCGTCCACGATTCCGGTCTGAAAGGCCCAGACCGGAACCAGCTTCTTCACCGTCTTCCGATTCACCTGGTCCAGGGAGCTGTAGCGCCAGAATTGGTAGCTCCCTCCATAGTGGGGCCAGTCCGCCCCGGTGGGCCCGTCCTGTCCCCGCGCGGTTCCGGCCGTGAGGACGCCGAGAATCAGAACCGGCGGCAGGAGACGGAGTCCAAGTGAGAATCGATTCATGATCCGGAGTTTACCAGCCCGGTCCCGAACCCGCATGAGGGCCCGGGACAAGTATGAGAGACTGGACGCCCAGCCAGAAAGGAGAGCGGGTCGGGATGAAGAATTCGCTACGGGACCGAGTCGCCCTGGTGACCGGAGCAGGCTCCGGGATCGGGAGAGCCGCCGCTCTGGCCTTCGCCCGGTCTGGAGCCAGGGTCGTCGTCTCCGATGTCGATCCGGAAAAAGGCGCCGAAACCGTGCGGATGATGCCGGCGGCGTCGACCTTTGTCCAGACCGACGTCTCCGTCACGTCTCAGGTCAAGCACCTGATCCGCCAAGCGGTCGACCTTCACGGAAGGCTGGATTGCGCGTTCAACAATGCGGGCATCGAGGGCGCCATCGCCCGTTTCCACGAGTACCCGGATACGGTGTGGGACCGGATCATCCGGGTCAATCTCAAGGGGACCTGGCTCTGCATGAAGTACGAACTGCGGCAGATGCTGAAACAGGGGAAGGGCGCCATCGTCAACACCTCGTCGACTGCCGGCCATGTCGGCTCCCGGGGCCGGATGTCCGCCTACATTGCCAGCAAGCACGGAGTGCTCGGCCTGACCAGGACCGCCGCCGTCGAGTACGGAGCCAAGGGGATTCGCGTCAATGCGCTCTGTCCGGGAGCTGTCCGGACCCCCATGACCGACCGGCTCCTGGGGGCCGATGACGATCGTGCGGAACGGATGACTCAGTTCATTCCCATGGCTCGATTCGGGACTCCGGACGAGATTGCGAAAACGGCTGTGTGGCTCTGCAGCGACGCTGCTTCTTACGTCAACGGACTGGCGCTACCCATAGACGGCGGGTATCTGGCCCATTAGCGGGCGGGCACCTGATTCGCGGCGGGACGAGGCCTCACTCGCGAGCCGAGGCCGGGGTCAGCTCCCGAATCCGAAGGTCCCGCAGCAGGATGAAGCTGCCGGGGTCGTGGAGCTGAATGCCGATGGGCCCCGATTCGGGACGGCCGGGAATGGGAGTTCCTTCAGTGACCAGGTGTCCGTTGAGCCGCACCCTGATCACTTCCCGGCGCACCTCGATGTCGAACACGTTCCAGTCATCCGCCTTGCGTACATCCTCCCGGGCGGTCTGGACCATGTAGATGCTCCCCGTGAAATCCTGCTCCACGTCCAGATTGACGATCTGGACTTCGTAGGCGATCTGGGACGGAGTCCGGGCAAGGTCGGCCCCGGGACCGGACGTATAGCGCCCCCGGCTCGGATCGTGCAGCGCAATGCCGCTGTTGCCGCCCGGAGGGACCTTCCACTCCAAGTGGAGGTCGTATTCGTAGAATTCCCGGCGGGTGTAGAGCCAAGCCTGGTTGATGACGACCTTGAAGTCGGTCTTGAACCGGGAACGGTTCAGACGAGCCTTGATGCCATTGAGCCCGGGTTCGGGGTCGGGCGGATCGAAAGGATCCCACTGCCCCAGCAGGTAGCCTTCGGGAGTCGGCATCCAGAAACCCGACCCGACGGACTCCCACCCCTCCAGGTTCTTCCCGTTGTACAGAGCGATCCAATCGCCGGCGTGGGTCTGCGCCGGAGCCAGCATGAGCCACAACAGGACCCCTGCGATTCCGGCGCGAACTCTCTCCCGGTTCCGGACGCGAGCAACTCCGCAGTTTCGCATCACACCCGGATCTTACCAGCCCGAGAGTGACTCCGTCACACTCCAACGCCCCCCCGTTCAGACCGGGAGTGCCTATCAGACCTCTATGGAATCATGCTCTTGAACTTACGAATCGGACCTGGGACCAGAATTTTCCCGTCGGCTGCGGACGGTAGAGCGGAGACTGATCCGATGAAGATCCTCATGGGCACCATCAGCCACGAGACCAGCACCTTCACTCCCGTTCCCACCACCATTCGGAGCTTCAGCGAGAGGTTCGGGGAGCTTCAACCCGACCAGATCATCCCGGCGTTTCGGGGCGCCAACGTCCCCACGGGCGGCTTTATCAGCGGGGCTGAAGCTCACGGTTTCGAGCTGGTGCCGACCATTTTCGCGGAGGCCCATCCCAGCGGCCCGGTCCCCAAGCGCGATCTGGACCGCCTTCTGGACCGGATGCTGAGCCTCATGAAGGCCGCGTCTCCGGCGGACGGAGTCCTGCTGGAGCTCCACGGTTCCATGACGGCCCAAGGCATCGACGACGGCGAGGCCTACATTCTGGAGGCGGTTCGAGACCTGGTGGGGCCGGAGGTGCCCATCGTCGCCCAGTTGGACATCCACTCCAACGTCTCGCACCGCATGGTCGAACTGGCCGATGCCCTCATCGGACGGGAAACCTACCCTGAAGTGGACATGGCGGCGCGGGGCCGGGAGTGCGCCGACGTGATGGTCCGGATCGTCCGGGAGGGCTTGCGTCCCACCATGGCCCTCTCCCAGATCCCCATGTTCTGGGGTCTGAACCAGGTGACCGCGCACCCGCCCATGAGCGAAGCCATCGAGCGCCTGCACCGGTTGGAGGCCGAACCGGGCGTCGTGGCCGCATCCATTGCCACCTGTTTTGCCTTGGCCGACGCGCCGCACGTGGGAGCTTCGGTTCACGTGGTCACGGACAACGACCGGGCCTCGGCGCAACGCCACGCCGACGACCTGGCGGCGTGGATCTACCGGCGCCGGGCCGATTGGCATCACCATCTTCCCTCCACGCAGGAAGCCCTGGCCAAGGCGGAAATGCTGGGCCGCTATCCGGCGGTCTTCGCGGACAAAAACGACAATACGGGCGGCGGTTCTCCGGGGGACAGCACAGGGATGCTCAGAGCCTTTCTGGACCGCGGCCTCAAGGACGCCTGCGTCCTCTACATCGTGGACCACGAATCCGCGGTGGCCTGTCATCGCGCCGGCGCCGGCGCCACCGTATCGCTCCGGGTCGGGGGCAAATCGACCCCCAGCCAGGGACCGCCGGTTCCCGTGGAGGCCGTTGTGGAAGCCGTTTCCGACGGAGAATTCGCCTACAACGGCCCCATGTACGCCGGCCTGCGGGGAAGCATGGGAGTCTCGGCCCGGATTCGAGTCGACGGCGTTCACATCCTGTTGGTCAGCGTTCGGGAGCAGCCCTTCGACACCGCCTTTTCTCTCACACTGGGGCTCGATCCCAAGAAAATGCGATACATCGGCCTGAAATCGGCGGCGCATTTCCGGGCCGGCTACGAGGAGTGGGCCGGCCAGATCCAGGTCGTATCGGAGCCGGGGGTCCACAGTCCGGACGCCATCACGTACCAGCGGCTGGGCCGCCGGGTGTATCCACTCGGAGAGAAGTGAGAAACAATGAGGACTGACGAGAGCGGAATCGCGGGCGAGCGAGCAAGAGGTGCACCGAAAGCGTCACGCTCGTCACTTCTCGCTCCCGTCTTCTCCGGTCCGGCTTTGCGTTCGGGATCGCCGGAGCTAGAATCCCGGAATTCGTGGCGATTGCCGCGGCCCCTGGGGAAGGGCGCAGGAATGACCCGGCAGCAACAGGACGATCTCGCGGCCGTCAGCTCCCGTTTCGCCGTGCACGGCGACCTGGAGGAGATTCGCCCCTACGGGAACGGCCACATCCATGACACCTACCTCGCCAGCTACCGGCATCGGGGTCACCGGAAGCGTTACGTTCATCAGCGGATCAACCAGCGGGTCTTCCGGGATCCGCCCGCCCTCATGGGAAACATTCAGCGGGTCACCCGGCACCTCAGGCTGAAGCTCCGGCAGGCTGGAGTCGAAGATCCGACGCGCCGTTCCCTGACCCTGGTGCCGGCAAACGACGGCTCCAGCTTTGTTCAGGATCCTGCCGGGAACTACTGGCGTACCTACGACTTCGTCGAAGGCGCTTCGACCCATGACACCATCGCCTCGCCCCGGATGGCCTATGAGGCGGCCCGCGCTTTCGGGCGCTTTCAGAAACTGCTTCTGGACCTGCCGCCCCCGCGTCTTGACGAGACCATCCCCGGCTTCCACGATACGGAACTCCGGTTCGGTCAGTTCCTCTCGGCGTTGGAACGGGACCCCTGGAATCGTGCCCGGGACGCCGTGGAACAGATCCGATTCGCCCACTCGTCGGAGCCGCTGATCCGGGTGCTGCCCCGCCTCCGGAGGCAGGGCCGGCTGCCCGAGCGGATCGCCCACAACGACACCAAGATCAACAATGTCCTGCTCGACGCGGCGACCGGCAAGATGCTGTGCGTCATCGACCTGGACACGGTCATGCCGGGCCTTTCCGTTCATGATTTCGCAGACCTGATGCGGACCGGCTCCGGAACCCATCGGGAGGACGAGCGCGACCTCTCCAGAGTGGGCGTCGAGATGCCTCTCTTCGAAGCTCTGGCTCGAGGTTACCTGGCGGAGACCGCCCACTTTCTCACCCCGACCGAACGGCAATACCTCCCCTTCTCGGGACAACTCATCGCCTACGAACTGGGTCTCCGCTTCCTCACGGACCATCTGGAAGGGGACGTCTATTTCAAGATCCGAAGGGAGGGTCAGAACCTGGATCGCTGCCGCGCCCAGTTCAAACTGGTGGAATCCATCCGACAGCACCAGGAGCAGATGGTGAGGCTCGTGGAAAAGATCGCCGGCCGCGCCCCTTCCAATGCGGTTCGGAATAGGGGTAGCCGCCCGAATTGAGGAAATTGTCCGGCGGCCGGAGACGAATCCCGGACGGCAGGCACTACTCGTAGCCCAGGGCCGTGACCGGGTCCATCTTGGCCGCCTTCCACGCGGGATAGAGAGCGCCCATCACGGTTCCGCCCATGGAAATCCCCACCACCGCCACCCGCCAGAGGGGCTGGATAATCACGGGCAAGGAGGGAAAATTGACCGCAATCAGGCTGAGGACTCCCCAGGTCAGGAGGAAGCCGGAGATCAGGCCCAGCACCGAGACCAGCAGCGACTCCTCGAGAAAGAGGCGGACGATATAGGACTTGGAAGCCCCCAGGGACTTGAGGATTCCGATTTCCCGGGTCCGCTCGACAATGGTGCTGTAGGTGGCGGTGAGCGTCACCAGGAAGCTCATGGCCACGGCCAATGCGACGATCACCAGGAGGAACTCGCGGAAAACGGGTGTGGTGGAAGTGAAGAGTTGATCCAGGTTCCTGGTGGCTGTCACATTGTAGTTTTCGAACCGGGTTTCCAGCGCCGTTCGCACTTCGTCGTGGGACCTTCCGTCCTCGGCACGGATGAAGAAGACCGAGCACTTGCCCGGGGTCCCGTTGATCCTCTGCAGGGTCTCGAGTGGGATCATGGCCCGGCCGGCGGTTCCCCTCTGGTAGATCCCGGTTATCTTGAAATCGTGCCCGAGGAGATCGATTTCCTGTCCGACTTCGACATCGTTGGTGGAGGCGTAGAGTTCGTCGACGACCGCCTCATCCTCTGACTCGAAAAACCGGCCCTGGACGAACTTCAGTCCATCATTGACTCTCCGGAAGCTGGCCGCCTCCACGCCGAAGACCGCGAAGAAGTTCCTGCTGACGACCTTGACCATGATCGGAGTCGAAGCCTCGACGCCGTCCACCTTTTCGATGACCTGCCCGATCCTCACGTCCATGGCGCCGCTGTTGAGCGCCAGGAAGAAGGAGGCGTCCGGTGGCTGAAGCATGAAGTCCCCACCGATGCGGCGGGTCCGCTCGGCCTGATCGAGCAACTGCCCGTAGGAGAGTCCCACGCTGACCAGGACCAGCACCACGCCCAGGGAAACGGCCATGATGTTGACGCAGGTGCGGGTCGGCCGCTGGCGGAGGTTGGAGAGAATCAGGTGCCACATCATCGCATCACGCCTGGACCTCTGGCGGCCCCAAGTCTGAACCCGTTTCCAACCGGGACAAGGTTATCTTGCCTCATTGGAATACCTGCATAATTTTATTCGCTCGCAAGTCCGGGGTGCAACTTGGGACCTGAGGGAAGACGTTGACTCTGCACGCGTTCGCGCCCATTCTGATTGGCGACACCAGGGACCATGACGCGCCGCACTTCAAGAAAGGATCCCGCCATGACCCATCAGCCGGCCCTGCAGCTCGGGATGTTCCTCATGCCCGTGCACGATCCGGACAAGCCACTGGCCCAATGCTTCGACGAGGACCTGGAACTGGTCGTGCGATGCGAGGAACTGGGATTTTCGGAGTTCTGGGTGGGAGAACATCACTCCTCCAGCGTGGAAAACATCGTCATGCCGGAGATCTTCATCGGCAAGGCGTTGGGAATGACCTCGCGAATCCGGATCGGACCGGCTCCGGTCTGCCTTCAGTACCACCATCCGGCCCACGTCGCGTCGCGCCTGGCCTTTCTTGACCACCTGTCCCACGGGCGCCTCAATCTCTGTTTCGGTCCCGGGGCGATCCCCAGCGACATGGAGATCTACGGCGTCGATCCGAAGCAATCCGGCGGTCTGGTCGGCGAGGCCATCGAAGCCATCCTGGGAATCTGGAGCCAGGAACCCCCCATCGAGTTCCACGGGAAGTTCTGGGACTTCCGTCTCTCCGAGACCATCGACCCGGAAATGGGCGTGGGCGTCCTCCACAGGCCGCTGCAGCAACCTCACCCGCCCATCATGGTTCCGTGCATCACCCGCGACTCGGTGGGCGTCGAGAAGGCGGCCGGCCGCGGCTTCCTTCCCATCAGCCACCACATGGTGTCGACAGAAACCTTGCAGAACCATTGGTCGACCTACGAGTCGGGAGCCCGCCGACACGGCCGCCGCGCGCGAATCGACGACTGGAGGGTCGCCCGCAACGTCCTCGTGGCCGAAACCACCGGGGAGGCCCGCCGGCTCGCCGCCGGAAACTCCATGGGGAAATGCATCGAATACATCCTGGAGCTGACCCGGAGGGGCCCGGGCCTGGAGATCTGGAAACGGGATCCTTCCATGAGCGACGCTGATTGCAATCTGGACTATTTCATGGACGAGGTCGTGATTGCGGGGGACCCGCCCCGGGTCACGCAGATGCTCCGGGAATTGAGGGACCAGGTCGGCGGCTTCGGGACTCTCGTCCTGACCGCTCATGACTGGGACGACAAGCAGAGTTGGATCCGGAGTCTGGAGCTCATGGCTCGGGAGGTGATTCCTGCTCTGAACGCCGGTCCTTCCGAGCCGGCGGAGACGAATTGATTCGGAAGCCGAACATGACGCGAGGGAGAAGCAATTCATGAGGCTCATCGGGTTCATACTGCTCTGCTGGTCCATGCAGTCGGTTGCCGGGCCCCAGGAAACACCCGTCGGTTCCCGCTGGTGGCCTTCCGAGTGGGGCGCCGGGGATCAACGCGGCGCCGCCAACCGGATCACGCCGGCCAAGGTCCTGGAAGCCGGCCGGCTCATCCGCACCGGCAAGATCTATTCCCTGGGTCAGGTCTACCAGGAAGGGATGCCGCTGGCGGGCAAGCGGCATTTCAAGCTGACCATTCCGGGATCCCCGACTTCGGGCGACCCCACAGGAACCAATGGACTCGTGGGATTCGACGAGATGTTCAGCGGGGAGATCGGTCAGGTGGGAACCCAGTTCGACGGACTCGGCCACGTGGGCGTACGGCTGCCCGACGACGACTATTTCTACAACGGCTTCCGGCGGTCCCGATTCGCGACCCCCTACGGACTTCTGAAGCTGGGCGTCGAGAATGTGGGCGTCTTCTTCACCCGCGGAGTCCTCATCGACGTGGCTTCGTACAAGGGTGTGGATCGGATGCAACCAGGCGACGTCATCACCTCGGACGACCTGGAGGGCGCCCTGAAGCGACAGGGCGTGGAGGTCCGAGAGGGGGACGCGGTCCTGATCCGCACCGGCCACGAGAAACTTTGGATGCGGGACAACGATCAATACAACTCGGGTGAGCCGGGGATCGGCATGGAGGCGGCCCGCTGGCTCAGCAGCCGGAAAACAGTGCTGACCGGGGCCGACAACTGGGGCATCGAGGTGGTCCCCCACGAGAATCCGGACCGCCCCTTCGAAGTGCACCAGTGGATGCTGGTGCGACACGGGATCTACAACCTGGAGAATCTCACGCTGGAGGAGCTGGCGCGCGACAAGGCCTACGAGTTCGCCTTCATCTTCTCCCCTCTGCGCCTGAAGGGAGCCACCGGATCTCCGGGGAATCCCATCGCGGTTCGTTGATCCCGAGGACTTGACTATGGAGGCCTCCATGGACCCATCGCAGACATCCGGCGGCGGCCGCCGGCAACAGACCTTTTTCGGCCATCCCCGGGGACTCTCGACCCTCTTCTTCACCGAAATGTGGGAGCGCTTCAGCTACTACGGCATGAGGGCCCTCCTGGTCCTGTTCATGATCGACACCGCCAGCGGGGGCATGGGCATGGGCAAGGCCGAAGCGGGCGCCGTCTACGGCTTGTACACCTTTGCGGTCTACGCGCTGGCACTCCCCGGAGGGTGGGTGGCCGACCGGCTCATCGGCCAGCGGCGCGCCGTCCTGGTGGGCGGGATCATCATCGCCGCCGGCCATTACGCGCTGGCGGTCCCGGCCGAGCTCACGTTCTACGTGGGGTTGGGATTGGTGGCGCTGGGCACCGGCCTGCTGAAACCCAACGTCAGCGCCATCGTCGGCGACCTCTACACGGGAAACGACGCTCGGCGGGACGCCGGTTTCTCCATCTTCTATATGGGAATCAATGTCGGCGCTTTCCTGGGGCCGGGGATCTGCTCCTTTCTGGGCGAGAAGGTGGATTGGCATCTGGGCTTCGGCGCCGCCGGCGTAGGCATGACCTTCGCCGTGCTGCAGTACGTGCTGGGACGCCGGCACCTGGCCGGGGCCGGCGAACTCAAGGGGGATGCCGCCGGCCTCCAGGCGCAAGCCCGGTCCCGCGGCCAATTCCTGATGGGACTGGGAGTGGTGGCCGCCGCGGCAGTGGCTCTGGTCGCTCTGACGTCGGCGGGGGTCCTGACGCTCACCGTCGAGGCCGTGGCCCGGACCGTCTCCCTCTCGATTTCGGTTCTGGCCGTCCTCTACTTCAGCTACGTGATCCTGTTCGCCTGCAGAGACGGCCTGGAGAGACGCAGGGTGGGTCTCATCTTCGTCCTCTTCATCGGAGCGGCGATCTTCTGGTCCGGCTTCGAGCAGGCCGGCTCCAGCATGAACCTCTTCGCCAAGGAACACACCGACCTGATGATCTTCTCCTGGGAGTTTCCCGCCGGCTGGCTGCAGCAGGTGAATCCCCTGCTGATCGTCATGCTGGCGCCCTTGATGGGGATGCTCTGGGTCGGCCTCGGATCGAGGAATCCGTCCCTGGGGGTCAAGTTCGCCTTCGCGCTCGCCTTTCTGGGAGCCGGTTTTTTCGTCATGGCCTGGGGTTCCCAATACGTCGCCGCCGGCAAGGTGAGCCCGGTGTGGCTGGTGACGACCTACTTTTTTCACACCGTCGGCGAGCTCTGCCTGAGTCCCGTGGGATTGAGCAGCATCACCAAGCTCTCCCCGGCGCGTCTCGTGGGACAGATGATGGGCACCTGGTTCATGGGAGCCGCCCTGGGAAACCTCATCGCCGGGCTCATGGCCGGACGACTCGAGACCATGACCGCCGAGGAGCTGTTCTTCAACGTCGCCGTCACCTCGGTCATCGCCGGGGCCGTGTTCCTGATCTGCGCGCGGCCGATCCGGTGGCTGGCGGCCGGCGTGAAATAGAAAGCTACCGGGAGCGGCTCTCGAATGATGGCCGTCGATCAGGTCACAAAACCCTGGCAAGCCCGTGATTTACGACTTGGTGCTCAATCACGCGAGAGGAAACGCCGAATTCTACGGCCAACTCATCAATGTCCTCGGCATCCACAACGGGGCCGGACACCTTTTTCCTCAAGCCACTTGACGGCGCCAGGAATTCGGCCGCAAAGGCACGATTACGCTGTTGCCGCTCGGAGTGTGCTCTCGTAAGCAACGTGTCCGTGCTGGGCGGAGCGAGGACTTCCGCAATGCCGCGGCAGAAGTGGAACCGCCAGTGATAGTCATCGAGGCTCCGAAAAGCGAACGCCGGGTTATCTCCTTCACCGCCGGTGATCACTCCGTCGATCAGCGGGGCCTCTTGGAAAACCACGGGCTGCCTCATTCGTGCAAGAGATTCCGGATCCTCACCAAGCGCCTCTGCGATGGCGGCATCAGTGGGTAGCGGATTGCCGTCCAGGTCCAATTCCCTCCGAAGGCGTCGCGCCGCGTCGTAACCTGCATCCCACGGATAGACGCCAACATAATCTGATCCCAGCAGGACTTGCGGAAGAACGCAATTGAGACGATCCAAACTGAGTCTGTTGGACTTGGCGTGATCGATGGCGCTGGCAATGGTAAGCGTGCTCTGTTTCAGGGTCACCGGCTCAAGTGCGGCGATCGCCTCTTCCAGTACCGGCCCATCCAACAATTCAGCGAGCCAGATCACGTTCTCGCGTCCCTCGTCATCCAGGTCGTAAGGATCCCAACCCAGACCGGCTGCGGTTTCGCAGAATTCAATCTCGTCCTTATCCCCCGTCTGAATTGCGGCCCACTCCTCCTCAAGGAACGTGCCTTCGACTCCAAGAGATGCGAGCCGTCGAATCACTCGATCGACGAGATCGGAGCAACTCTCCCGGAATTCGTTGCTGTCCGTCCAGACTTGCCCCTCGTCCAGGAATTCGACTCTCCCCCACAACGACTGATTACGCTTCCAGGCCAAGAGCGTTCGAGCACCCGAGGAAACGACCTCCAGGTCAGGGAAAGCATACCCCTCCCGTCCTGAGCGGAGCGCGTGTCGGCGACGGAACGCAGGATCTGCTTCCTTGACCGGATTACGGTATTCATGTGTCAGGAACCACCAGTTCGTGGCCAGCCATTCCGCCAACGGGTACAGAGGTACGTGAACGAAATCGCGAACCGTCTTGGCCCGTTCGTCGAGCACACGCGTAACAACCGAGTCGCCGGCGTGAATTTGAAGAGACGCCCATGTCGCGGACAATTCAGGGCCATTGATCCCTTCCGCATCCACCCAATCGATGTCGAAACTAAGTCTCGGCATACAATCCCTCAACGCCTTCCGGCCATTCGTCCTTCTCGAGTGGATAGCCCTTGTACGAACCGTTCCCCCGGTTCACCAGCCGACCCTCAAAGACAGTCTCGCCATCCTTGTACCACACATAACGCGGGAAACCACTTCCCCATGGGGCACCGGTCGCGCCGCGACGAATTGCAGAACGCAACCATCCATGGATCATCTGCTGGTCCGAAATCTCCCGAGGGCAACATGAAGCGTCCGCCCGCAGGCGGGGTTGACCGTCACAGAGGCCGAACCTCACCCCTTTCGGTTCCGGTACTTGGAGCGGCGGTAGCTGGCCGGTTTCATCCGCACCTTGCCGCACTTGGGGCAGCGCCATTTCTCATGGTTGTGGGCCCGGTGGGCGGCGACCTTCATCTTCGTCCGGCACCGTGGACAGGTCATGCGCCGGTCAAATTCCTTTGCAAATTGCCCAATTCGTCCCCGATTGTCTCACGGCCCGTCCCCTGCAGAATCGCGGGTGAAACGGGGCCGGGAATCGGCGGGGCCGGAGCATTCAGCCGCCGAATCCCGGACGAAGAGTGGGGGACAAGAATGTCCCCCCTCCAATCAGAAGACGAATCGGACCCCGAAGCGGGCCGCGATCGGGTCCAGGAACCGGTCCTGCTGCAGGAAGCGCGGATCCTGGGTCGCGCCCTGGGAGGCGGCTATGGCGCGATAGTCGTAGCCGTTCAGGACCTGCGAGGCGGGATCGCCCGGTTGCCACAAGGGAAGGGACTGGCGGTACAGGCTTCGAAATGTCCGCAAGCCGGTCTTCTGGTTGAAGAGATTGATGACGTTGAAGTTGATCTCGAACGATCGGGTCTCGTCCCGGAAAGGGTAGAAGCGCTGGACGAGGGAGAGGTCCGTCTGGGTCCAGAACGGGTTTCGCCCGTCGCTGCCGCGATTGTCCACGATGACATCCACATGTTCCAGGTCGACGGTCCGGGTGATGGGCGTTCCGCTCATGGCGCGGAAAAAGCCGCTCACGGCCATATTCCACGGCGTGATCCACATCCCATTGACCTTGAGTTGGTGCGTTCGGTCGGTGCCCAGCGGTCCGTCGATCAGGTTGCCGGCGGAGTCGTAGTTCAGGAACCAGAGATCGAAATCCCGGTCGACGTTGGGACTGAGGCGGCCGTTTTCGTCGGAGCTTCCCAGGCCCGAATAGAGGCCGTACAGCCTCGAGACCACGTAGGCGACGTCTGCAAACCAACTGTCTCGGATGGACTTGCGCAAGCGGAATTCGGCGGCATTGTAGGTTCGCTTTGGTTTGGGGGTGGCCGGCAGCCCCGCTTCCAGGAAACGGTCGACCGACAGGCCTCGTCCCGGGTTGGTGATGTAGTAGGCTTCGCCGGCCGGGGTCTGGCGGCCCACGTCCTCGATCGCCTCGTCCAGATTCTTTCGCGTATACCGGAAAGAAACCACATAGTCCGTCGCGGCCTCAAACTCGGCCCCGGCCACGACTCCCGTCATGCGCATGGGCTTCAGGCTTGGATCCAGATCCTCGAAAGACGGAAGTCTCCAGTTCCTGGTCTCGACGAAGGTCCCGGGATAGTTCCCCTGGCCCGACAGCCCGCCGACCCGGGTCCAATCCAGCGTCGTGTCGTCCATCAGGTAGTAATTGCTCAACCACTTGAACCCGCCGAACGAGCCGTTGGCCATCTCGAGCTTCATGGCGTCGTAGAACCGCGCCCAACTGCCGAAGACCTTGACCTTCGCGTTCCCCAGGAGGTCATAGGCGAAGCCCAGGCGGGGCGCGGTCTTGTCCAGAAAGCCCCACTTGAAGACGGCTCCGGAAAATTCCGGAAGATCGCTGAAGGAGGGGATCTCTTCGCGTTCGAAGCGAAGGCCCAGGTTCAGGGTGAGGGAGCCGTTGATGGTCCAGGCGTCCTGGAAGAACAGGGCATGGCGGAAAGTGGCGACGTTCGCCACGACGCCGAACGGCGTCCTCACCGAATAGTAGCCGCAAGGATCATAGCGCACGCCGTCCTGACCCGTGCAGACGCTGGTCCGGACGGTCCCGTCCACGGTGTTGTAGGGCCGGGCGTAGTAGTGAAGGACGTAGTCGAACTTGTAGGCGTTGTTGACGTCGTGTGCGAGCCCGTTGAACTGCCAGCCGAAGCGAAGGTCATGCTGCTGGCCGGCCAGGGTGGCCAGATAGTTCCCACTGAGAGATACGGTGCTCTTTTTCTGGAAATCCTGGGAGGTATTGAAGCTTGCCGAATGGCCGATCGAAGAGAAGCCGCGTGGTCGATAGAGGGGGTCTTCCGGCGAATACCCGATCAGTCCCGGGGTTTGGGGAAACCTGTGACGGACCTGATTCGGCCCCAGCAGTTGTTCTGTTTGAATGGCATTCAGTCCCCAACGGGCATCCAGGATCGCCACCGGGGACGGCGTGAAGGTCATGGCTCCCGTCACCGTGTAGCCGGGATGTTCGAACCCTTCCTTCTCCCACTCGAAGTCCGGGTTGGAGGTGCCGTCGCGATGGGGCAGTCCACCCTTCCATTTCGACCGGTCCGATACGTATGAGGACATCAATCGGACTCTCTCCGCGGGTTGGAAATCGAACTTGACGGTCGTGCTACGGAGCTGATCCTTGCGCTTGAAGACGCCCGTTTCTCCGGATGTGAAGGTTATGGAGCGCGTCCGGTTTCGGACTTGCGGGAGGAGCGCGCCGAAGAACCAGATGCGGTCGCGCCAGATCGGACCTCCCAGGGTGAAGCCAAATTCATTGATCGCCTCATCGTCTTCGGCGTCGAACACGTATTCGGCCACGTCGACGGCCTGGGACGGGTCCAGGCGCAGCCGCCTGCTCGGGGCGCCGGTCAGTGTGCTGCCGCTACCGTACCAAAGCACGCTTCCGTGAAAGTCGTTCGATCCGCTCTTGGTCCGGATGCTGAGCACGCCCCCCATGGCGCCGCCGAACTCCGCCTCGTAACCGGCGGTCTTCAATTGGAACTCCTGCACCGTTTCGACACGCAGGTTCTGATTGTTCAACCCGTTGTACATGCTCGTCGTATCGACACCGTCGATATAGAAGACGTTCTCCGCGCCCGAGGAACCGTCGACGGAGATACCACGGACGTTCTGCCCCCGGTAGGTCACGTTGCCCGCCTGGGCTTCGACGTTGACGCTCGGCGTGAAGCGCGCGTAGTCGCTGAAGTCCCGGCCCCCGGGGGCGTCGGTGATCCGTTGCCCGGTGTAGATCGACGCCGACTCGCTCTTGAACGTATCGATGGCCGCTTGGCCCGCCTCCACGATGATCGTACTGTCGATCCCGCCGACTTCGAGGGGTATCTCAACGGCAAATATCCGGCCGGCCTGGACGGCGACGTCTTCGTTCACCGCGGTCCGGAACCCCGGGAACCGGACGGTCACCGCGTAGGTTCCGGGCGGCAGGTTGTTCTTGATCACCAATCCCTGATCATCGGAGACTCCGAAGTCCGGCCGGATCAACACCCGGCTGCCGAACTCGACTTCGGCGCCGGGAATGACGCTGCCGGTCCGGTCGGTGACGAGGACTCGGAGACCGCCCACCTGCTGCTGCGCAACGACAGGAACGTGCATGGCAACCAAGCTGACGATCGCCACCGGAATCAGGGCCTTCGGGAGCGCTTGCAATCGCCGGAGGTCATGGCAGAGCACGTTGGCAGCGTAGTAGACTGGGCGCCAAAATGCAATTCCTGTGAGGGAGACACCCCATGAACGCTCGATTTCACCGCCGGGAGTTTCAGAAGCGATTGACCCTGCTCCTGGGAGGCGCTTCGCTGGGTACCATCGGCGGGTGCTCTTCGGGAGAGGAGGGACAACCGGCATCCAGCGGCCCCGGCCTCGGGATCCTGAGCGTGACTCGGGGAGGTCCGGACCTGACCGTTCCCCCCGACGTTCCCGAGGGCAAGAGCTGGCGCTACGGACTCATCTTTCCGTTCCAGGTGGCTCCCCGCATGGCCGCCGCCTTCGTCAACATCCGGATCCGCAACGGCGTCATGGCGCCGGCCCGCAGCGGCGACGACTACGAGGTGGGCAACGACGTGGTCCTCTTCGACGACCTCAGCCGTCCCCCTTCCGCACCCGCCGTACCGGTGACCCGAAACCACGAGCAGGCCAATCCCAACTCCGACCCGCCCAACCAGCCCGCCATCATGGTCAAGTACCCCATGAGAGGCGGATTCGTTCCCCTGGGAGCCAAGAACCCGGACGGTTCTCCCCACCCCCACGCCGGGACCGGTTTCGGGATCGACACCGGATTGGCGCGGCACCCGGGCGACCCCAAGAGCGCCCACGGGGGAGGGATGTACGAGGACGCCGAACGTTACCAGATCATGGAGGTCTTCCAGTTCAGCTACGACGGAGGCCAGTTCCGGGTGACCGGCGAGGAGAGGGTTCTCCCCACCGATCTGGTTTCCGGCTGGAACATCAGCAACGGCAGCCTCACCAACGCCATCGCCGACGGGGACGACTTGCTGCTGGGCATGCACGCCTCCAGGGTGGCAGAGTCCGGCGAACCGGTCCCCGGTGGATCCGGCGTCCTGCGCTGGCGGCGGACCAACGGCTTGTGGCGCCCCGTCTCTTTCGTTTCGGTGACCGGCACGGACGGGTCGACCGAGCCCAGCCTGATCCGCGACACCAACGGCGACCTGCTCTTCTCGGCCCGGGGCAAGGGGGGCACACGACCCCACGCCATACGCGTCTGGCGCTCCCGGGACGGTGGTGAGACCTGGGAAAAGATCATTCACGTGGTGGGCGTCATCTCCAGTTGTCCCATCACTCTGAACCAGGCGGCGGACGGGACTCCTTACATCGCCTCCAACATGTACCTGGTGCCATTGGACCCCATACCCAAGCGCTTCCGGATACCGGCCGACACGGAAGGCCGCGTCCGGGGAGGCGGATGGACCCGGCAGAAACTGTACCTCTGGCCCTTGAGCGACGACCGGACCAGCCTGGAGGCGCCGATCCTGGGCCGCCACTGCAAGGCCGAATTCGGTCCGGCTCCGAGCGGTTCCATGTGGCGGGTGGACCATCCCTCGTCCACCACGGTTCAACTGGCCGACGGCAACTGGCACAACGTCATGGGATACCGGATCCACGACGACGTGGAGAGCCACGAGTTGCCGTCTCCACCCCAGACGGGGGCGTACCTGGAAGAGGTCATCTCTGCGGGAGAACCGATTCCCAACTGGAGATTCTGAGGAATGAGGCAATCACCCCCACCGGCGCGATCCGCCGGAGGCCCGGTGGGAAAAGGGTAGGAGCAGCGGTTTCCCAACCGCCGGATCCGAAATGAGAAAAAGGGCGATTGGACATCGCCCGCCTTGGAGCGCATCATGACCAGTTCACTGACGAGACGCAGCTTTGCGAACGCCATGGGATTCGTTTTGGCCGGTTCCGGCGGGGGGACGCTCACCATGACCAAGGGCTCCCCTGACGTCGCCGTCCCTCCCGATCAGCCCACAAACGAGACCTGGCGATACGGCCTGACGTTTCCCTTTCAAGTCTCCTCCGACACGGCGGCCATTTTCTGCAACATCCGCGGCCAGTCGGGCCATGACTACGAAATCGGGACCGATGTCTTTCTCTTTCGCGAATTCTCCGGCCTCCGGGAGCGCGAAGCCATTCCCATCTCCCGCAACCACGAGGAGACGAATCCCCACTCCGATCCTCCGGGCCAACCGGCCATCATGGTCAAGTACCCGGTCCGGGGCGGCTTCGTCCCCATGGGCGCATTGCTTGCCGACGGATCGCCCCATCCCCACGCGGGAACCGGATTCGGATGCAGCCAGGTCATCGCCTGGACTCCGGACCGGAAGGGGGTCTACCCCCAAGACCGTCGCGAAGACTACATGGAGGTTTACCAGCTGGCCTTCGACGGCCGGCAGTTCCAGGTCACGGCGACTGCGCGGCTGACGTTCGGCCGGCTTCTGCACGGCGCGGTGCTGTCCAACCCGGGAATCACCACGGCGATCCCCGACGGCGAGGACCTGCTCTTCGCCATGGGCGGCCGGATCGAGCAGGACCGGGGTTCGGGACTGACCCGCTGGCGCCGCGGCCGGGAGGGTTGGCGACCCGTCTCCTGGAGTCCCATCACCGGGCCCGACAAAGCCTTCGAGCCCAGCGTGGTCCGGGACCGGGACGGCACCCTCCTCTTCTGCGCCCGGGGGGGCCGCGGGCCCGACTACAACGACATCCGGGTCTGGCGATCGACCGGCGGGGACGCCCCCTGGAAGAAGGTCATCCACGTCCGCGGCGTCGTCTCCACGGCTCCCATCGCCATCAACAGGAGCCGCAGCGGAGACCCCTATGTGGCCTCCAACCTTTACAGCGTCCTGGAGGAACCGATGGTGCCGGGGCACCGGTATCCGCGTGACGAGCAGGGGAACACACGGCTGGGCGGATGGCTCCGGGAGCGCTTGGCGTTCTGGCCGCTGGACCAGGAACGGCGGGGCCTGGAGACGCCTCTCCTGGTACGCCATTGCGCCGGCGACTTCGGTCCGGCCCCGTCGGGGTTCACCTGGGGGGTGGACCACCCCTCCGCCCATACGGTGCGCCTGGCGGACGGGAAGTGGCACGACGTCATCGGCATGCGGATCTGCGATCTGGGGGAGGTCCTTCGAGGAGAAGCCCCGACTCCCCATACGGGCGCATACGTGGAAGAAGTGCTGACCGGAGGAGAGAGCCGGCCGGCATGGAGTTTCTGAGCAACGGCAACCCGTCGACAATCATCCCATGACCGATATCGAGCAAGCCTTTCGCATCCTGGACCTGAAGCCGGGAGCCACCGTCAAGGAAATCGTGGAGGCTCGTGACGATCTCCTGGCGCTGTGGGACCCGAGCCGCCTGAAATCGCACCCGCGGCTCCGGTCCAAGGCCGCCGTCAAGATCCGGGAGATTCACGACGCCTACCAGGTCCTGATGCAGCATCCCGGACAGAAAGAGGCCCGCGCCGACGCGGAGGCCTCCGTCGCAAGGGTTCCTTCTCCGGTTTCGGAGGCCGGCCCCGGTCCGTCGGCGGACGCGCCCCTTCCCCCCGCCAGCGGTACGGCGTCCCTCTTCGACGAGGTCTTTCGAGACCGCAAGACCGAGAAGCGGCGCCGCCTGCCCATGGCACCCATTCTGGCCGGAGCGGTGGTGGTTCTGTCGGCGGTCCTGGTCCTGCTTCTGATCGGCGGTGGAGAAGCTCCAACGGAAACGGCTCCGGCCGCCGTCACGGATCCCGCACCCGAGCCGCCGGTCCCCCCCGCGCCTGTCGGGACGCCCGTCGACGCCGGTTCCGGCCAAACTGCGGCTTCCAGCGCCACCACGGCCGTCGACTCGGATCCCGTCGAGACCGATGAATCCGGCGCCGGCACTACCCCGACCGCCTCCCCTCCCCAGCAGGAGATCAAGCCGCCACCGAAGGCACGGGCCGCCGCTGCGCCCGAACCGGCCCCCTTGCCACCCCCCAAACCGGAAAAGCCCAAGCCCCCGCGGCCGCCGCGCCCGGGGGACCGGCCGGTCCTGGTCCGGGAGCCTGACGGCGGGACAGCCCCGACCGCCGGCACACCCCCCGCGCCTGAGCGGAAGTCCGCCGACGAGGAGGCGGAAAAGCGCCAGTTGGAGGAGGCCGAAAAGGCTTACCGGGACCTGTTGTCGGGATCGAAGGCGGCGCAACGGCTGGTGGACGGCCAGGTTCCCAGCACGCGTTTCGCGGAATGGAGCATCGCCGGCCGCCGGGGCTCGGAACTCCTGGTGGATCTGATTGCCGAACAGTTCGGCGGACAACCGGTGCATTTTGTCTGGGGAGTGGACACGGCGACCGGAAGGGTGAAGGCGTTGAGCCAGGCGGCCCGCCAACTGGAACAGGTCGTTGCCGGAGAATGACGTGAAATGGACCATATCTTTTCCCAAAAGGAACGGCGGTTTCCTAACCGCCGGACGCAAAGCGGCGACGGAAGAACGGGCGATTGGAAATCCTTTGCTCTGACTAGATGAGTCAGGTGATAGACCATTTTTTATCAATAGTTTATCTCAATTCTCCCCTCTAAATGTTCCCTCTTGGTTCTTACCCGTTGCCTGTTTGTTGCCGGTTGCGTTTGGGAGTCTTCGGTAGCCTGTGCCTCCCGAATGCTGGCAAGCGCATGCGAACTGACGTACCCCGCATACCGCATGGTCGTGCTGATGGCCGAGTGGCCCATCAGCTTCTGCACCGTCCTCACGTCCACACCCTGCATCAGCCAGTGGCTGCACCGGAATCGCCTCAGATCGTGAAATCCGACCTTCAACCCAACTCTCTCGGCAGCGCAACGCAGAGGCTGGTCGGGATTCACCCATCTCGTCTCCGTCCGGCTGTTGACAAAGACGTATGAGGTGTTCAGGTACCGTGGGAGCCCTGTCAGATATCCGGTGGCATACTGCGACAGTGGGATCTCCCTCGTCCTGTCGTTCTTGGTGAGTTCCACCCAGAGCAATCCTCGGTCCAGGTCCACCCGCTTCCAGGTGAGCGACAATGCTTCTCCCTTTCGAATTCCCGTCTCGCCGATCACCGCGATCATGGCTTGCAGGTAGGGATTGTCCACCGCCTCGACCAGGTCGCGGAACTGTCGGACCGTCAAAGGCCGGAAGACCTTCTTCGGCTCCTTGAGTTTGGGGAACCGAATCAGCGGGTGCGTGTCCACTTCCCCGCACTCCAGCGCGTAGGAAAATAGCTTGCTGATGGCGGCGATGGCGCGGTTCACCGTGGCCGGTTTGACTTGTTCCTTCCTCTGGGCGACGTAGCGGTGCAGGTCCTTGCGTTGGAACTCCTTCAGGGGAATGTTCCCCAGCATGGCATTGAGGCTCTTGAACGAACCCTCATAGCTCCGCCAGGAACGCATGCGAGGTTTGCAGTACTCCTCGAGAAAACGCTCGTAGAAGCTGTGCACCGTCCAGATGGTGCGTTTCCCACCGGCGAGCTCCTCCTTGAGGTGCTTCCAGGTGCCGTCCAGGATGCTGGACTCGATTCGTGTTTGAAGCGCCTGTGCGCTCCGGTAGTTGGGGGCGTACATTCGGAGCCGACCGGATCCATGCGGCCAGTACTTGCTGACGACGAAACGTCGTCTCCCCCGGCGATCCTTCACCTTGTAGATGCCCATAGCATCTCCTCCTTTCCGGATCCGGGTTCTTCGCCATGAAGCGAATCGTACCACGGCTCCAGAGAATCGGCGTAGGCGTTCAAGTCCTCCAAGGCGAAGACCCGGCAGTGTCGGCCTACGGGAGGTGGATCTGGCGGCAGCGCTGGGCGATCGTTACGAGCAGACGATGATTTTCCATGTGGTGTCGGGACACTCGACGTTGCTAATGGATAGTACGGTCAAGGCAGAGCATAAGCTGAGCGTCTCGCTCGACAATCTAGTGGGGATGACGGTTGACCTCACTCCATCGGCAGAACTCACGATCGAGGAAATCACACCGGAGATCCGTCAACTCCCCGGCGGCCGGCCGATGCCGGTTTGCAAGCTCCGGACGGCTGCTGGCAGTGAAGCTCTGGATCCGGACGAAGAGGTGAAGGCCTACGCCTACTTCCTGTACGAATGGTTGTCGAGGCAAAGACTTGTATCCGAGCGATTCAGCATCATCAGCGTGATGGGTGAATCGATAGAGCCTACCTTGCCGCAAGGCTGCGTGATTCTTCTCGACCACAACCGAAAGCGACGCCTGTAAGGACACATCTTTGTGGTCCGCAAGAGAGATGGCTTGGTGGTCACGCGAACTCGGAATGACGATTCAGGCAAGTGGCTGCTGGTCAGCGTTCACCCGGATTGGGAGTCGGAACCATGAGGGGAGGCCGAAGTGATCGGAGAATTCAAGTAGATGGCAGGGACTGTAAAGATGTTTGCGGGCAATGAGCATCCGTCGGAATTTTCTGTGGGAGTTGAAGAAAATCAAGCAAGCTTGGTTCGACCTGAACTACCGACTTACCAGGGGAGCGCTCATTATCGCTACCTTCAGACTGACCTGGAACATGAAAAGGGAAGAGTTACAGCTAGTGATGGCCAAGGACTTCTACCGGGAATGTCTGCGAACGGCCAATCTCCCGAATTACAGATCAACGCCGCAAAATCGAATCAGCCACGCGCTAACCGCTAGGAAGAAAAGCCACTTTAAAATTTTCCCCTCGGTGATGAACAGACAGACCGCCAGGATGATCACGGCTGCTGGAGCTTGCCACAAGGCAACGGAAGGGTTTCGGCTCACTCCCCAGGTGAGCAGTCCGGTCTGGGTCAAGAGAGTGACCACGTAGACCCCACTAGCGAAGGGGGACGCTTTAATTTCATCCACGGAAGTACCCCAGGCTCCGCCGCTGATCTCACGGAGTAACGCCGTTTCAAACGCCGCTTCCGAGGTTGGGGTCTTCAGGGCGAGGATGCTCCCCCAACTCACGATTCCGACCGCGATAGTAGCTCCTAGAATCCACCCGCCGGGCTCCCACCAAATCCAGATTGTCACCAAGGAAACCGAGAGAGGTAGGATCGCAATCATTATCAACTACCCTCAGTACAATCGATTGGTTGCAGTTTATCAGGGAAGGTCTGATTAAGTCGAGTCAGCGTTCTGCACGATAATTCTTTCATCATCACTGCGTTGGGGGGAAAGACGATGTCGCAACGGACGTTCGCAGATCTGGAATACGACACCAAGAAGCGGGTGACCCGTCGAGAGAAGTTTCTGGCCCGCATGGACGGGTTGATTCCGTGGGAGCACTTGGAAGCCCGGATTGAGCCGTTTTACCCGAAAGCGGGACGGGGCCGGCGTCCCTACCCGCTCTCGACGATGCTGCGGGTTCACTGCGTGCAGCTGTTTTACAACCTGAGCGATCCGGGGATGGAGGATCTGCTCTATGAGGTGGAGTCGGTGCGGCGGTTCGTGGGCCTGAAGCTCACGGGGCCGCTGCCGGACGAGACGACGATTCTGAAGTTCCGTCATCGGCTGGAGGAGCATGGTCTGGGGGAGGCGCTGTTCGAGGAGATCGGTTCTCACCTGCAGCGGCAAGGCCTGCGGCTGAGCCGGGGGACGATCGTGGACGCGAGTATCCTGGCGGCGCCTTCCTCGACCAAGAACAGGGAGGGGGCGCGGGACCCGGAGATGCATCAGACGAAGAAGGGAAAACAGTGGTATTTCGGAATGAAGGCCCACCTGGGGGTGGACGCCCAGACGGGGGTGGCGCACACGGTGGTGACGGCTCCGGCCAACGAGCATGACGTGACGCGGGCCTCCGAATTGCTGCACGGCTCGGAGTCGCAAGTTTGGGGGGATTCCGGATACCAGGGAGTGCAGAAGCGGTCGGAGAATCGAGATCGGCCGATGGATTGGCAGGTGATGATGAAGCCCGGGAAGCGTTGGCAGCTGTCGCCGGAGAGTGAGGCGGCGTTGGCCGAGCGGCGCAAGGCATCGGTTCGGGCGAAGGCCGAACATGTGTTCGGGTACCTGAAACGGCATTTCGGCTACGCCAAGGTGCGCTACCGCGGGCTGGCGAAAAACACCCAACGGATCTATCTGCTGGTGGGATTCGCCAATCTGATGATCGCCGAGCGCTCCGGTGTGACCGCCTGATCGGAATGCGGCACGGCTGTGTTTGAGGCTGGGGAAACCGTCTCGCAATCGCTTGGTCAAGACCAATTCAGGGTTGCAAATCCCACGTTACAACGCCTGGATCCGAAAAAGGCAGAGATACTAAGGTCTGTTTCGCCCCGTATGAGGACTTACTCAGACCTTCCCTAAGAATTGAGCCCGGAACCTTTCCACACCGATTCCGGTGGACTGCGTGGGCAATTCCCAGACCTCCCGGCTGGGCGGCGTGGTTTGGAGTTGAAGCTCGAAACTCGTCCATAGAGTCCACTGACCTGTTCGAGCGGCGGCGCGTGCTCGCGGAGAACTGGGCGAGCTATCTGGCTGGCGAGAGCCGGCCTCAGGCGTCCGTCCGGCACCGTTGATCCGCCGTGGTGGTCCTCCCGGCAGGCTTCGGGAGCTGGCGTTCGAGCCGGCTTCCGGGAGGTCGATTCTGACCGCCGAAAAGTGGGGTTCGGTGCCGATCGGGGAGTGTAAGGGAGACAAAGGACTCAAGTTACATCCCGGAGGCCTTTTGACTTACACCTCCGATTTCCCCGATCTCTTTGTCGCTCATGCAGTTGCGGCCACATTCCCGGCTTCGCGGTGCCCGCACGGGGAAAGCGGAGGTGGACGGGAGCGACCCCCCCCTTTTTCCTGCCCGGTGCGGGCGCGGGGGTGTGGCGCAGTTTACATCTGCGCAACACCCCCTGTGGGGGGTCGCTCCCTTCCAAATTATCCCTTGCGGGAAGGCCAATAGAAGACACCAGTGACGGGCACGATGGAACGCATGAGCGTCCCCGGCATCCCCGAGCAACGGCTGGAGGCCCTCAGGAAGCAGGCGGTGGAGAGGCTGCGTGTCCGCCGCGCTTACCGCTGTCCGGACTGGTTTCCTATCGTATCCTCTTCAACTTCCAATCCTGTAGACCGCGCCCACTCTAAGGCCCATGTGCCAATTAGCGAACCCGAAATCTACCTTTACTCCAATCCGGTCAACCGGAAACGCAACAAACCCGACCTTGGGCGCGAACAGTATTCTGCGCCACTCCTTAAAGCCAAACTCCAACACGCCTGGCCTGATTTCACGCCATTCTGGCAGTGACTCTCCAGGCTCGAAGTGGTCGCCCCTGGAACGAGATTCCACATATTCGCCGCCTACCCCTGCGCCCACATACCCGTATGCTTTCTCATTGCCCCACCGAAAGCATATGTTGGGAATTACGAGAGTGCTTCGACGGATGTAGAAGTTGTCATTGGAATGTATTTCGCGGATCTGCGCAGTCTCGAAGTCGAATCCGAGATACATGCGGTCCGTGACGGGTACAGTGAGACCACCGCCGTAGCTGACCGCGCGACCGAGTGTGCCGTCATCGGTTCCAAGCTGCAGAGTGCCGATGGTACTGAATATTTCCGGTGATTTGGGCTGTGCGGAGAGTGTGCCGACGGTGGGCAGCACAATCAGTGCCAGAGTGATGGCAAGACGAAAGACAATACTCAATATGGGTGCGATAGGTCCCACATATTGGGACCCGACCGTTTTCCGGAACCGCCTGTTGCGTATGCTTGTAAGGATGCTCATGGTGCCCATCTCCCATTAGAAATCAGACTGACATCAGGAAATGCGATTTTTTCTCCACAATCGGCTCACCAAGTGAGTTCAGATGGCTTGAGTCCAGATAGCTCCACGAGATCGACCCATCAGAGAGGACCGCACTGAGCGGCGTGCCCGCTTCGAGCAGAGCGTCCGCGAGAAGGCGAGAGAGACTCAGGGAATCGGAACGCCGCAGGGACCGCGACAATGGACCCAGCCGATAAGAGATGTCTGCCCGAGGTCGACCATCCGGAAGGAAGGAGAAACCTATGCGATTCAAACTATTTGTAATTGGGCTCCTGTTGCTCCTCGCGCCGGGCAGTCAGGCGCGCCAGAACCGCCCGGATCGCTCCCTCGATGACGACACCGGAGGGAAGCAGCTTATCGCCCCAGTCTTCACTCAGTCCGACCCACTGGCGTCTTATCTGTCCATTACGGAAGTGTCGGGCCGGTACGTTGGCGTGACCGTCCAGGAGTACCGAGAAAACGGGAGGGAGTCGTATAGAGAGTCACACTTGATCGCCCGCGATGCGTTATCGGTCCACAACACACACCATTCCTCGACGGGTCCCTTCACTGACAATGGTTGGGCGAAGATTACGGTTCCCGATGTCGCAGACGTCTATGCCGTCAACACGACGTGGGACCGGACACGTCCGGGACTGTACGTCGAATCCCAAGTGGTCGAACCCGCCAACGCATTCCGACTGTTCGCACGGTTGACGGAGGAAGGAGAGACGGGGATCGCGATTGCCAATCCAACTGACGCGGCGCAATCAGTCACAGTGACCTTCTACGAACATGGGCCAGAGTCAGGGAGGGTGAGCAATAGGACATGGGAGATCGAGGCCCAGAGCAAGCTGAGCCGTTTCCTGCGGGAGTGGGTCCCCTTGGGCGGAAACCCACCACGAAACACTATCAGTCCTGAACCGATCAGATTCAGTGGCGTGGTTCGCGTCCAGGGGGAGACTGTCATTGCCGTGGGAGCTCTCTGGTTCTCACGGGAGACGGAATGGTTTAGTTCCGTGATCGTTACAACGGAGCCTCTTCGCTGACATCATTCTCCCTCGTGGCGTTGGTGCACTGGTCAGCCTCAATGCTTCGGGCCCAGACTGGTCCTGCTCCCATGGTGGTGATTCGATTTGGATAAGGGAGGAGTGTCGATTCCTTGGAGCCGTGGCAGGATTCGCTCCACGGCGAAGAACCCGGATCCAGAAAGGAGAAGATGCATGGGCATCTATAAGGTGAAGGATCGCCGGGGGAGAAGACGCTACGTCGCCAAGAGGACGCAGCAGGTGCAACCGGCCACGGTGAAACGCGCCATTGCCGCCATCAGCCAATAAGTGGCGTTGCGTGTTGCTCGGGAAGTGCACATGGGACAGCCGGAACCATGTGCACCAATGAGGCCTTTCGATGTGCACGGACGTGTTTCTCTAAACTGCTGTCCCCGTGCGAGTTACGAATCGCCTCGCGGCTTGCCCGTGCCGCTCGGAGAGTTCGGAAGTGGACGGGAGCGACCCCCCCTTTTTGCCTCCCGGATCGGCAATGCGGTCCCGGCTGATGTGCACTCTCCGTGCCATCGCCTTGGGGGGTCGCTCCCGTCCAAAATATCCCTGGCGGGAAGGACAAGAACAGACACCCGTGACGTGCAAGATGGGATGCATGAGCGCCCCTGACATCCACGAGCAACGGCTGGAGACCCTCAGGAAGCAGGCGGCGGAGAGGCTCCGCGACCGCCGCGCTTACCGCTGTCTGAACTGTGGCATTCGAAGCTTCCAGCGAGGCCGAGTTGGACATGGGCGATTGGGCGCCCATTCGGTTCCCAAGGGGATGGATCGCCTTGGAGAGTTCGGCATGGCGGCGCATGCGGAAGCTGTTGCCCCGGATATTCACGATGTGGCATCGGTGGAGTAGACGGTCGAGCAGCGCGGCGGCCATGACCTCGTCGCCGAGGATCCGGCCCCACTCCTCGAAGCCCTTGTTGGACGTCAGGATTTTCGAGGCCCGCCCGTAGCGCCCGTTGATGACTTGGAAGAAAAGGACCTCGGCGCTCTGGGTCACCGGCAGGTAGCCGATCTCGTCCACGACAAGAAGCGGCGGGTGGGTGAGGGTCTTGAGGCGGCGGTCGAGCCGGCCGACGGCCCTGGCTTCTTCTAGAGAGATTACTAGGTCCGTCAGCGTGCCGAAGTAGATCTTGCGCCCGCTTTCGGCCGCGGTCAGCCCGCCGCCATCTGCCTCGCGCGATGTTGTATCTGCATCCGGTGGACGGCGCCGATGATGGCGAGAAAGACGAGGATCAGCGGGATATCCAAGATCCAGCCCGCGAGCCCAGTCGCTGCTTCCAAGGTCTCCGCACCTGCTTCGTCGAGGTTGCGGCCCACCGCCCAGTTCACGATGGCCTCGCCCCAGAACGGAACAATCCAGAGGACCCACCACCATTGCAGCAGCGCGGACACCGGCCTTCCGCGCCAGTCGGCAGGGTTACGGGAAGCGCGCCAGATCTCCGTCATGGCCTGGTAGGGCTTCCAAAACCATGCGATGGGCACGAAGTACCAACCCACCGCCCACCCGGGCGTGAAGTGCATGTCGGCTGCGCCCAACTGCCGGGCATTGTGGTTGGCCCTATGAATCCAGATGAGCACTAGGATCGAGGTAATGAGCGGGATCGGGAACTCTTTGAAGACCCAGAAGATCGCCCTCAGCCCGGTGTCCAACTCGGCCTCGCCTCCGCCTCCCAGCAAGTCGCGGGCAGTGGACCACATCCCGAACAGTGCCGCAACGATACTGGCGTACAAAAACCCCTGTGTCCATTTCGTAAGCCGGGTCGGATCCCTGAAGCCCTCGGTCTGTTCCGATGCTGCGGAGTGACTCTCCATGCTCACCTCGCTTCCAGGTTCGGATGTGCCTTAGGGAGTTGCGCGAATACTATCAAAACCAGTCGGCAGCAGAACTGCCCGCACGGATACGGTCGGCTCAGAATGTATGCCCCCAACTACCGAAGCGCGCAGGCGCTTCAACCACGAATCGAGTCGAGTCTCGAAACCGTCCATGGGTCCACGGACTTCCAAAATGGTCGAATGGAATCCCGTTTAAAAGGAGGGATTCAATGAGGGAATACGCTGGGGAGAATAGATAATAACTCTATTATTATCATATACTTACGAGATCTTATCCGTATACGTCCCCCCTAACCCCCCCAATCGGCGGTAAGAAAACCGCCGCTCCTCCCCTCATTCGTCCCTCGTCGCTGCGACCCGATCGATGAGCATTCCAGCCGGGTCCGGCGACGTGGCGCTGGAGCGCAGCCGCAAGTAGCTCAGAGGATCATTGTCGTTATTCAGCCGGGGCAGGTCCAATGCGGTCTTGCCGTCGACCGCGACCGAGCAGCGGTTGCGATTCAGGTCCCAGGCGAGGCGGAGAGCATGCCAGCGGCCCTTGGCCAGGACCGGTCCGCCCTCGATCCTTCCAGCCGCGTCCAAATGAAGCCGGAAAACCTCCAACCGTTCGGCCGCCGGCTCGGCCGGCTGAATAAACCGGTCGGCGAGAGCGATGACTCCGCCCCCGAAGCCTTCCGGCAGCAGGACCCGGAGTGAGACCTGCCCTCGCCTTCCGGCCGGAAAGTTCCAGACCGCCTCGTCGCCGCTCTTCTCATCGGGCCGCCGCACCTGAAGCGCCTTGGCGCCCTCCCGGGTGGGATGATCCACCAGCCGGGGACCCTGGACCCGGTCGCGCCAGTAGTATTCGGCGGGACCGAAGGGCTTGAAGACGCTCCAGCCCTCCAACCCCGCAGAGAAGTCGTCCTCCCGGGCGGAGGCCCCGATCCATTCCGGGTCGATGCGCACCAGGGCGATCCGGCCCTGTCCCTGACCCGTCGCCAGGATGACCTTTCCGTCTCGGGTCGCCGTGGAAAAGGGATAGGCGGTCCCGCGGTCGCCGCGCCGGGGAGGGGGCCGGTTGCGGTTGGGATCCCGGAAGGCCTCCCGGTATCCCTTCCAGGTCCTTCCTTCGTCGCCGGAGATGGCCACGTGGAGGGCATCGCGCGTCGTGTACACGGCCTCTCCGTCCACGCGCGACGGGTTCTCGCAGTTGTTCCAGAACACCACCAGCCGGCCGTCGGGCAGGCGCAACAGGTTGGCCGGAGAGTTGGAGGAGCGGAAGCGGGTGGGCCTGGCCTCGGACCACTCGACCCCGTCCGGGGAGAACGATTCGTAGAGGAATCCTGTCTGGGTCCGGATCAACATCCAGACCCGTCCATCCCGAAGCTGGACCGCCACCGGTTCGGTCGCGCCGTAGTTGCTGCCGATGTAGCCGCTGTGGCAGGGAGAGGTGAGCCGCGCCGGCGAGAGCCGCCAGCTCCGGCCGCCGTCGTCCGAGGTGCTGGTGGTGACCACGTGGGACCCCGTGGGCGGCTCCGACCGCAATCCCGGAACCCAGAACTGCTGGGGCAGCACGATCCTTCCGCTCTCGAGTTGGAGGACCCCGTTCAAGGCCCCCACATAGCCTTCGAAGATCCTCTTGGGATCGGACCACCGGGACCGGCCGTCCCGCGTCGCCGCATGCCAGATGTCGTAGAAGTAATCCACGGTCGGCGTCCGCCCGGCGCCCCGCAGCACCAGCATGAAGGCGTGCAGCTCTCCCTCCCGGTCTACCAGCACCACCGGAACGCCGGCGGGATTCCTGAACTCGAACTCGACCCGGGGCTCGCTCCAGGTGACTCCTCCGTCGATGGAGCGGATCGAGGCGCAGTGTTTTCCGGAGACCATGTAGAGAATGCAGAGTTCGCCTCCCGGCAGCGTCACGATGGCCTTGCCGGGCGGAGACGCCCGGAGCAACACCGGCGGGTCGGCACCTCGGACCGGAAATCCCAGAGCGACCAGTAGCAGGGTCGAAACCCAGGTGATTCGAACTGCGCGGCTGGAACTGCCCATCCCGCGGTAAATGGTAGTGGAATGTAGCCGGGAAGTGGAATCGGGAAGCCGTTCGCAAATGCCAAGGGGACTCCGTAAGAGCACCTGTCCCTCAATTCCCAAGGTCTGAATTTCCGGGGAACGGTCTTCGCGCTGGGGTTTGGCTTCCGGGCATCTTGCCTGTACATGTATCCTTCTCCTTTGGGCTTCAAGGCGGCCAGTTCCGCATCCGGATCAATGCGCAGAGGCGAATCTGCTTCCGCCGGTGGGAAGATGGACCCTGCAAAGTCGCGATCGTGGACGATAATCGTGGAGGTCATGGCCCATATCGCGAGGCCGCATCGCCCTTAGGAGACGGAGACGATGATTCAGAACCTGACTGTTCGTAGTTTCAAATCACTCTCCAACATTTCAATGGAATTTCCCCGGCTGACGATTCTCTTCGGACCTAATGCCGCGGGAAAGAGCAACCTCCTCGACGCGATCCAAGCTCTGTCGAGGATCGGTACAGAGCGCACGCTGATGGATGCCCTCGGTGGACAAATGATTCGGGGATACCCGATCGAAGCATTTGCTCTGCCGGCCGGTGGAATCCCGGAATTACTCTCGAAATCTACCGCCAGGTTTTCGATTTCTGCAGACTTGGCAATCCCTGACGGGCGAAAAATCAGAAAGAACCGTTACCGTTATCGAATCGAGGTGGAAATCGCCTCCAAGTCGGGTGCTCTGGCCAACTGTGACGAGTATCTGTCGGCTCTGTCAACGACCGGAAATGAGAAAGGAGTGCCGGCAATTGAAGTGGAATCGGAGCCTCAGCGTTTGAAGATCCGGCGCCAGAGTGGGGGCGGGAGACCTCGTTTCGAGGACCTCAATCAGAACTACGCCATCCTCTCCGACCCACGGTTAGGAAGCCCGGCACACAAGTACATCGAACGGGTTCGGGAAGAACTCTTCGGCTGGAGAACCTACTACCTGGATCCGCGGCTGGCGATGCGGCGTGCTTCGCCACCACTGGATGTGTTTGATATAGGTGTGTTCGGAGAGGACATCGCAGCCTTCCTCTACAAACTCAAGGCAGAGCGCAGAAAGAACTTTGAATCGGTCGTCCGAACTGTGCAATCGATAATTCCAAGCGTCGAGGCATTCGACATCGATCTGGACGAGCGTCGAGGCATTCTTGACATCAACGTTCAGCAGAACGGCACCAACTACTCTTCCCGCGTCGTTTCCGAGGGGACACTCCGAGTGCTGGCGCTCTGTGCAATCTCAGCGAATCCGTGGAGTGGCTCGCTTCTTGCGTTCGAGGAACCCGAGAATGGTGTGCATCCGAGACGGATAGAACTGATTGCCAAAATGCTGACGGCAATGGCTGTGGAGCAAGAACGCCAAGTCGTCGTGACGACCCACTCGCCGCTATTTTGCGATGCCGTGCTCAAAGAAGCCCGGGGGCGGCCACATGGCGATATCGCTTTGTACAACGTTCGCCGCGTAGGCCGGGAAACTCAAATCCAGCGCTTCGATCCCCCTGTCGAGTTGTTCGATCAGCCCGACATCATGAGCAATCTCACGAGTAAGACGGAAGATGGCATCTTCGAATTCATGGTCATGCGTGGATGGCTCAATGAATGAAGCTCTGGCCGTCGAGCTGTTTATGGAAGACGCAGCGCACGAGAATCTGCTTGTGCCATTGGTGAAGCGCATTGCCTTGGAAGAAGGCGTAGACGTCCGTAGCCAAGTACGAACGGCGCGCGGTGGTCACCCACGAGTGTTCAGTGAGCTTGAATTCTATCTGCGGTATCGGCGACATCTTGGCCTCGATGCCCCCCTGGATATGATCATTGTCGCCATCGACTCCAACTGCAATAGCTTTGCACAAACCAGATCCAGTATCGAAGATGCAGTGGGACAAGAGTATCGTCATCTGCTGGTTGCGGCCTGTCCCGACCCCCATATCGAGCGTTGGTATATGGCAGATGTGAATTCCTTCTACGAAGTTGTCGGCTATCAACCTGATCTCGGTTCCGAAAAATGCGAAAGAAATTACTATAAGGCGATTCTTCGGAAAGCGGTTCAGATGGGAGGGCATCCTCAGACCCTCGGTGGGATTGAGTTCGCGGCCGAACTCGCAGAAAAGATGGATTTGTACCGGGCCGGAAGGATGGAGCGGTCACTGAAAGTGTTCGTAGAAGACCTTCGCAGCAAATTTCGAATTCGAGTCCCGGCTCCGTAACGACATCGGCCGATAGGGTTGTTTCGGGCGAGTTGTCCCCAAGGATTCTCTTCGCCGGAACAGGCGCTGCGGGAAGCGCCAGTGGTGACCCTTGTGACCTCGTACCCCGGAGCCTTTCAATACCGGCGGTCGCCGGCACTGCTGCGGCAACATGGTCGACGATCGGGCTACTGAGAGCCAGAAAGAAATCCAGATAGATCAATGACATCACGCATCGCCCTTCCAGAGGAAGAAATCGCTGCCTTTTGCCGGCGTTGGCGCATCATTGAATTGGCGGTGTTTGGTTCAGTGTTGCGAGACGATTTTGGTCCTGAAAGCGACGTGGATGTACTCGTCCGCTTTGACCCGCAAGCGCGTCACACTCTTCTGGATGTTGCACAGATGCAGGACGAGTTGAGTTCGACGCTCGACCGGGAGGCGGACTTGGTCGAGAGAGCCGCCGTCGAGCGAAGTCCAAACTACATTCGCCGCAGGGCCATTCTCCAGTCTGCCGAGATCGTATATGCGGCGTAGCGACGCCTATCTCCTCGACATGTGGATGGCGGCGCGCGAGGCGAGACGATTCGCCGTGAGCCTGACGTTTCCGGAGTTTGAGCAAAACCGCATGCCGCAACCTGCCATAGTCAGTTGTCAAGTTTCTTGCAGCCGATCCGAGTCAAGGGAATGAACCGAGGCGTCGAGGCCTGATAGTCGCGGTACGAGGGGTATCGATCCAGAGATATGGATTCGGTCAATCTTGTCGACCCGCCAAAGATGAACATCAGGAAAATGAATCCCAGGCCGGACCAATGGATCCATTGGCCGGTTGCCGCGACCCCGAACAGGTAGAACACGGTCCACATGCCCATCTCGCAGACAAAACTGGGATGGCGGCAATACTGGAACAAGCCGCTGGTGACGAAGGGCTGCGTCACGGGTTCACCCGCCTCGATCCTGCGCTTCTTGTCCTGCTGAAACGTCCACATCTGCTGGTCGTTGATCGCTTCCACGACCCAAAACGCCACGAACAGTGCCATCGCGGCGGCATCCAGGACATTCAGGGGCCGATCCTGCCGGGTCCAGGCCTGATGCACCGGAGACGTGAACAGCCAGATGACGAGCAACTGCCCGGGTGCGACGAAGGTGAGATTGAGGATTTGAAACTTGATCGGACCAAGCTGTTCCCGCAAGACTTTCCAGCGATAGTCTTCACCGCCGCGCCGATACCCGCCCTTGCGAGCCAGGTTGTAGGTCAATCGGGCCCCCCACGCAGTCACCAGGAGCGTCATGACATTGAGCCGCGTCGAACCGAAATCCGGGTCGGCGGCCACCATCAGGCAAAAGATGGGGGGACTGACGGTCCAGATGCGGTCCACCCAGGAATATTCACGGGTGATGACCGACAAGAGCCAGCAGGAGATGGCGAGAACCACCGTCAGGTCGAGGGCTGCTCCGTACGGGGTGCCCTGAAGCGGATGAGGAATGAGGTTGATGTCCATCGACCTGATCTTTTCGGCGCGGGCTGGGCCCGGAGCGCCGTTTTTCGGCTGCTATCGAAATCTCAGGGAGTACAGATCCGCGTCCTTCATCACCAGGCGCAGGCGCACCGGATTCCCGGCGAGGCGCCGGAGAGGCCTGTCCGAATTCGCTTTGCGGTGACTTCGCTCCCACCGGACCACCTGCTCGATCTCGTCCCCCCAGATCAGCGGCGACTCCTCCAGTGAGAACCCGGGAACGGGGTGGCCGCGGACATCCTGTATCTCCACCCGGATGCTGCCGGCGGCCGAGGTGGCGAAGTTGAGCACCAGGTTGTCCCCCTCGAAGAGCAGCGGTTTGGTGATCATTTCGCCGCCGGACCAGCCGGCGTGGACCGAGACGAATCCGTCGGTGCGCAGCACCAGCCGCTGCAGGTGGTTGGTGGGCGCCGACCGGTGGCGCTCGACGTAGAGGGAGATTTCGTCGTCGGCGGTGGGGACGATGCCCCGCGCCGGCGTGTTGGTCCGCTGGGGCCAGTTGCGGGGGTCGCGGCCGGGCCGGATGAACGACTCCAGGAAGCGGCGGTCCCAGTGGACCCCGTCGCGGCTGCTCATGAGGACTCCGTCGGACGCGCCCGGCACCGGAGCGTCCGGGTAGAGCTGCCGCCAGGGGAGAAAACGTCTCGGCAAAGCCAGAAAGAGGTGCGGGGCGCGGAAATAGGCGACGGTCCCGTTGGTGTAGAGGTGTTCGGGAGGAGTATCTCCGAATTCGCCCCACTGCCCGGCCGTCCAATCCAGGAAATTCGCCGAGGTGGCGTGCTTGATGGTTCGCACGCCGTGGCGGAAGTCGCGGTAGAAGGCGACGTAGCGGTGCCGCACCGAGTCCCAGAAAGTGACGTTCAGGGAATCGAACTTTCCGTCGCTGAGAATCGGCTCCTCCCGCAGGCGCCGCCAGCGGATGCCGTCCGCGGAGACGTAACCCAGCAGCACCGGTTTTCCGTCCATCCGGCCGCTGCCCACGGCCTTGTAGCGCTGCTCGGGAGGGGCGTCGGGATTGGTGTCCTTGAAGGGGGAGAAGTTGTGCCCGCCGGAGCCGGTCCAGACGATGTTGTTGTCTGTGGAGCCGTTGAACTCGAACCGGCCGAGCGACGGCCGGCTCCAGGTGACCCCGTCAGGACTCTCGGCGTAGCAGGCCACCTGGGGGTGATCCGGCACGGACGTTTCACCCGGCCTCAAAAGGGAGGGGACCGCGTATCCCCTGGAACTGGCGCCCCGGTAGTACATGCGGTAACGGCCGCCGTCCCGGAACACGGTGACGTAGCCGCTGTTTCCCCCTTCCCATTCCCGGTCGAAGGAGAGCACCCGCTCCGCCGGACGGGGAGAGTGAAGCTTCAGCCGCGCTCCCTTCAGCGACTCGATGAGGTGGCCGTCCACGAACAATTCGAGCCGGGAGCCGATGGACAGGGAGTCGGGCTGCGTCTTCCGAGAGGGCTCGGCAACCGCGGCGAGGGCCACGGAAACAAGACAGGCGGCCATCGGCGCCGCCCTCATCGTTCCTCTTCCGTTCCGCCGAGGAACTTCCATGGGTTCGGAATCCATATTGAGCTATTCTTGTACCAACTCTGACATTCCCTCGCTACGTCCGAGCAGCAAACGGAGGCGCCATGGATCACAGGATGAAATCCCGTCGACGGTTTGGAGCATCCCGGGCCGCGGGCGCCGCCGGTCCGGCCCTGATCATGGCGCTCTTGTCCATGCCGCCGCTATCCGCCACGGTCCTGGAAATCGGCACCGGAAAGCAACTCTTCATCGACGACTACGTCATCGAGTCGCTGGACGGCACCGTCTTCAAGCTCTTGAACCAACCTCTCAAGTATGCCGGGAACCCGGTGATCGAGATGGACCAGTGCTGGGAGGCGGATATGCACTTCGCCAACTCTCCCAACCTGGTCTACGACGAGGCGGACCGCCGCTTCAAGATGTGGAATCAGGCGGTCAACTACTCCTGGTCCACCAGTCTGCTGGGCTACTACGTCTCGGAAGACGGTCTGCGCTGGGAGAAGCCGCCGGTGGGGCAATTCGAGTACAAGTCGGACTACTGCCGCGGGGAGTCGACCCGGAGCCACAACTTCGTGTTCGGCAACGCCCACCGGTTGGGCGCCCCCGGAGTCTTCAAGGATCTTCACGAAACCGATCCCGCGAAACGCTACAAGATGCTCTACAACCGGAGGCGTCCCGAGAGCGGCGTCTGGGCCGCGTACTCGGCCGACGGAATCCAATGGAAGGACTACCCGTACCCGGAAGTGAATCCGGTCTACCTCAACAACGACACCCACCAGGCGGTGTTCTGGGACGAACAACGGGAGAGCTATGTGGCCCACATCCGGCTCAAGCCGCCCCTTTTCGCCGACGATCCCAGGTTTCACTTCAGGAACCGGAAAGGGAACGTCAGGACTCCCGGAATCGCCACCAGTCCCGACTTCATCCACTGGGACGCCCCCAAGGACATGCGGGATCCGGTGGAGGTGAACCGGAAGTACATCCTGGTGCCGCCCGACGCGGAGGACGGCCCCTGCACCGCCGGGTTCTACACCTTCGAGATCCTTCAGTACGAAGGGGTCTACGTGGGCTTCCTCACCCCGTATCACGTCTGTCCCGGGATGGAGCCCGAGATTCCTCCGGTGCGGGGAAATGCCCGAAATCCCTGGATGGATCGGATCGACATCCAGTTGGCCTTCAGCCGGGACGGAAGGGTCTGGCAACGGGTGGGGAATCGGCGCACCTTCATCCCCAACGGTCCCGAGGGGAGCTACGACGCCGGCATGATCTTCGTGGCCCAGCAGCCGGTCGTGCGGGAGGAGCTGGAAGAAATCTGGATTTACTACGTGGGGTTCGAACGGGGCCACTGGGCCGTCCGGCGGGGCGGGAATCAGGAGAGCTCGGTGTCGCTGGCCACGCTGCGGCTGGACGGGTTTGTCTCGCTGACCGCGGGACAGGGATCGGTGACCACCAAGCCGCTGGTCTTCGCGGGAGACCGGTTGGAGATCAATGCCGCCACGGCCGGACCTCAGGGCGAAGTCTCCGCCGAAATCCTGGACCCCGAGACGGGGCGGCCGATACCGGGCTACGCGAGAACAGACTGCGACGCCTTCCAGGGAGATTCGGTCCGCCATGCCGTGACCTGGAAGGGCAAAGGGCGGGTGGGGCGGCTGGCCGGGCAACCGGTCCAACTGCGCTTCCATCTGAAGCAGGCCAAGCTCTTCTCCTTCCGCTTTCGTTACGGGCGATGAGGAAACCGAACGAAGAGAAGTGGCTGGTTTGAGGTGGGTTGACCCTTTACGGGGCTGAAGTGTCGACGAAGATCGACGTCATTCGTCGTAGATTTCCGCCAGGTAGTCGTCGTGACGACGGCCCAGATCCTTCACGCCGCTGGATGCAATACCGGCAATGCTCAACAGCCCCTCCACGCCGGACTGTTTTTCCTTTAATCCTTCTCGGAGACTCTGTCGGACGAGGCGGCGAACCGCTTCGGAAATCGAAATCCTCTTCCGATGAGCCAGAGATCGGATCTGCTGATATTGCCTTTCTTCGAACTGAATCTGAGTTCGTACCATGTCGTCATGCTGGGTTCGTGTCATATCCCGGCCCGGCCGGACCGCCGCGGACACCCCTCGCGCCCCACCCGAACATTGCCGCCCACGCCACCAGTTTCTCGGGGGATCATGCCGGAGGGCCGCCGGTGCGGGTCGCTAATGAGGGGGATTCCAACAATGGCGCCCAAGGGCGGGGCTACGACTTGCTCAACTCGTCTCGAAGCACAATCGCCAAGACCTGCAAGATGCCGTCCATTTGCACTCCCATTTCAAAAGCGCATTTTTCCAGCACAGCCAAATAGGATTCGGAGGGAGTGTACTCAAACAGGCAATATCGAATGCAGTATTCTTGAATCCGGTAGTCAGACTTCCCGGCGACTTCCGCTCGGTGCTTTTCCACTTCACCCTTGGCCCATGAAGACGCATCAATCGAGCGTGCCGCCTCTTTGCCATGAGAGGTCAAGGTCATTGGGCTGTTCGTTCCAAACAGAGCCTCCCTTGGTCCTCCCAACAGAAACAAGATGAGGTTTCCGATTTTGTCTTCGATTTTGGCAAGGCGTCTGTCAACGCGCCCCCTCCACTCTGGAAAATCCTCGGTTGCCGTCAATAGGTCGTTGATTTTTTGTCTCCGTGCCCCTGCCTTCATCAGTCCATTGATTGCGGCCGCAATAGCACAAAGAATCGCAGTGATCCCTGCCCCGACACCGATCACGTGGGTCAAATTCCAATTCGTCTCGTCAACCGTGATGGATTCAAGTGTCATTGCCCAAAAGTATGCGGGCAAGCTGGGGGATAGTGCGAGGGCTTCGGGCATTTGAGACTCCGATTCTCAGTTGTGGTTCAACGAGGTCCCAGTCGTAATTATACCTTCGCTACCGAAAAGTTAACACAGGACTCGATGGCAGCGACGGATGGTACCACCATGGGAGCATGGACCATGTGCCAGATCGAATCGGACAGCCCGGCTTCCATTTGCTATCCCGGCCCATGGCGATGAAGATCCACTGGGTGCCGGCCGTCTCCGGGTCCGCCGATGTCCCACGCTGATCCTTGCTGGCGACATAGGACCAGGGTTCGTCTATCTCAACGACTGAGGGACTGGAACCACGAGACTCCGGTGCGCACGGAGTCAGGCCAGGACGTTAATTGGGTTCCCAGGAGCACGAACGCCGATGCCGCGGCATGGCTGGAATATGGACGTCCCGGTTCGCCTGTACGATCCGGAATCGGGGGTTAACAACTCCCGCTCCTATCCTTTTCGCCGGTCCCAGATCGTCAATCCCTCGAGGTCACGATCCTCGCTCGACCGTGATCTCGGCAGCAGGCTGAAGAGCCAGGACCCGCAGAGGCAGCTCAACAGCGCGACGGGCGTGTAGAAGATCCAGTGCATCTCGACGAAGTTCTGCACGTAGATGCTGAGCGGAAGCGAGATCCCCACGGTGGCGGCCAGCCAGGCCGGGAAATGTCCCCTCCGGGTCAGGACTCCCAACAGAAAGAGGCCCGTGACCGGCGCGGCCGTGAGGCCGCCCACCTTGCTCATGGTTTCCAGAATGCCGGCGCCTTCCGATACCAACAGGGCGGCGGCGGTGGCCAGCAGGCCCAGCCCCGCCGTCAAGGCCCGGGCCAGCATCAGGCTCTGCCGCTGGGTCAGGGCACGCTTCCTGAGGGGGGTCACGAAATCGACCTGGATCATGGTGGCTGAGGAGTGGATCCCCGAATCCACCGTGGACATGGCCGCGGCGAAGACGGCGGCGATGAGCAGGCCCGAGAAGCCGGCCGGAAGGGCATGGACGATGTAGTAGGGCAGGATCCGGTCGCCGGCGACTCCCGGAGCCAGATGCTCGGGATATACTAGGAAATAAGCGAAGATCCCGAGTCCGATCATGTAGAGCAGCGCGGCCAACAGGATTTCCAGCACCCGGTCCAGCAACAGCGCCCGCGTCATTTCGCGGAGGCTCCTGGCCGCGAGCAGACGCTGCATGACCACCTGGTTGTTCCCGTATCCGAATCCGCTGATGAAGTAACAGAGTAAGACCGCCAGTCCGGTGGCCTCGGCCAGGTCGAACCGGAGATCGGTCACCCCCAACTTGTCCGCGGTCAGGACGATCTCGAAGAATTGATCCAGGCCTCCCGGGAGCCGGTCGACCAGCGAGAACGCGACCACCACCGCGCCCGTGGTCAGGATCACGAACTGGATCACGTCGGTCCAGATGACGGCCGCCAGTCCTCCCGTGCAGGTGTACGCCGTGGCCACCAGACCCATGAGCAGGATGGCGCGGGTCAGATCGATCCCGGTGACGGTGGAAAGAGCCAGGGCGGGGGCGAAAAGGGCGATTCCCATCCAGCCCTGGATCTGAAGCACGGCCAGAGCCGAGGCGGCGTAGCGGGCACGGTTCCCAAAGCGTGCGTTGACGTATTCGTAGATGGTCGTGACCTTGAGCCTTCGGTAGATGGGAAAATAGAGAGCGATCATCAGCGGCGTGGCCAGCAGCGCCGCCGGGCCCGCCAGCATGAGGGAGGCGTTGTCCTTGTAGGCCGCCGCCGGAGCTCCCAGGTAGGTGAGGCCGCTCAGCATGCTGGCGACGGTGCTCAACGCGACGGCCAGCCAGGGCATGCTGCGTCCGGCCAGAAAATAGGACTCGGTGTTCCGCTGGCGTCCGGCCAGCGCCAGCGCCAGCACGGTGACTCCCAGCAGGTAGGCTACGAGAACCAGGGCGTTTAGGGTGCCGAAGCTGGCTTGGTCCAAGGTTGTGGAAAACTTCTGGGAAAACTGTGGAAAGGTTGTAGGCGACTTAGAGCGGACGGCCCCAGGAGTCCATCTTCGGCTCCGGCGGCATGGAGATCCTCCTGCCTTCGTAGATCGACTGGGCCACCGCCTCGCAGAACTCCATGTAGCGGATCCCTTCTGCGAAATCGGGAGCCACCGGCGTGCCGCGCCGGATGGCCTCGATGAACTCGGCGTCCATGGTTCGGTCCCGCCGTTCCTCCCGCGGCATTTCGATGGGGTGCATCCCGGTATCCCCGCGGGTCATGCCGAACAGTTCTTCGTCTTCCACCAGCCCTCCCGGTTTTTCAACCAGCAGCTTGTAATCCAGCGCTCCCCGCGTGCCGTAGATCTCCACCGAGCTGCCCGGACCCCGGGGAACCCGGAACGAAAGGTGAAAGCTGGCGGTTGCTCCTCCCTGCAACTCGGCCCCGATGGACAGGGACTGGGGCACGGACAACAGGTCTTCGCCGGTAGTGGCGATCAGGGAGACGGGAGGGTCGATCCAGCGGTAGACGACCTCGGCCAGGATCCCCAGCATCATGGTGTTGACGCCCACCACCTCCGGGTTCACCAGCCAGGCGCCGGACTCGGGAAGGGCCGGAACCAGCGACGTGACCCGCACTTCCCGGAGGTCTCCCACGTAGCCCTGACTGAGCAGCCGGCGCATCACCCGGTCCCCCTTGAGGCCGAAACCGGCCGCATAGAGGGAGGTGACCAGGTCGGTCTTCCGGGAGGCTTCCAGCATCTGCCGGGCCTCGTGCAGGTTACGCGCCATCCTCGCCTGACAGAGAACGCGCTTGCCGGCATCCAGGGCGGCTACGGTGGCCGGCAGGTGGAGGTGAGGCGGGGTGGCGATCACCACGGCGTCGATGCCGCGGTTTTCGATGATCTGCACCCAGCGCTCGACCAGGTTGGGAATATTGAACTTCCGGGCCGCCGTTCGAGCCGTTTCCTTCCGGCGGGACCAGGCGTGGGTGATCTCGACGCCGGGAACCCTCAGCAGCAGAGGGATGTGCCGGGCCTGGGCGATCTTTCCCGCTCCGATGATGCCGACCCTGATGATGTCCGTCATGGCGATTCTTCTCCCGGCAAATGTTCAGATCCACTCGCCCCGCCGGCGGGCCCGGTGGATCAGGATGCGGAGTTTGTCGGCCTCGTTGAGGTAGGGCTCGAACTTTTCCAGGAACCGGGCCAACGTCTCCTCCGGTGTCCTGCGGGTCGTGTCGATGCTGAACTTGTTGCGCATGGACGACCGTTCGAACTCGGCCTCGAACTCTTCCAGCACCCGCTCGATGTCGGGTTCCTGCAGCACGCCGTTGGGATGGGGGTTCTCCTTCATGCGCCGGCCGATGGTCTCGGGCGAAGCCTTCACCAGCACCAGCGGCATGTCGGGCGCGAACTCCTGGATGCTCTCTTCGAAGTGGTCCAGAACGGCCCGGCGCATCCAGGCCTGCTCTCCGGTGTAGTAGCCGAAGTACAGCGCCCCGTAGATGGCGTTTTCGATGTGGAGGCCGACGGAAACGTAGTCCGGATTGCGAAGCGCGCCCGGCGTGAGGTGGTAGGTGACGCTGTAGCGCTGGATCATCTCCTTGGTCTTGGGGGTCAGGGCCAGGAACTGCTCCTGCTCTTCCGGCGTGAACAGGTTTTCGTCGTCGAGTCCGGGATGCCCGCTGACGTGCGGGATCTTCCAATGGTCATGGAAGGCCCTGAGACCGTTGTCCTCGCCCATGACCTCATGACTCCAGCGCTGGATTCCGTCGGCCAGCGTTGTGGTCCCCGCGTATTCGCAGCCAATCAGAATGACTCTCATTTGGTCTCCTTGGAGGGGGGCTGTTTTTTCCCTCTTCGTCCTTAACCCCCGGTTCGCCGAAGTCTAAAGAATCGGCGGTTAGGAAACCGCCGCTCCTCGGGGAGTTCGGCGGTTAGGAAACCGCCGCTCCCGCTCCGGCCGGAAGGGCGATTTCCTAATCGCCCGGTCCCCCCCGTTCGCCGACCGATTCCAACAAGGCGCCGGATGCGGTCCGGATCCTGTCGAAAACGACCCGGTCCTTCCCCGCCAGCCGGGCCAAGTCTCCCAGATCGTACCAGCGGAGCGCTCCGTGGACCGTGTTCTCGAGTTGATCCACGGTGACGTCGGTTTCGACGACGCGCCTCCAACTGTCGATGGAGTCACGGATGCCGACCCGGCCAAACAGCTCCGGCTCCACGGCCGCGGCGTGGAGCGCGGCAATCCCGGCTCTTCCCACGGCGACCAGGTTCACTCGCTTCGCCTCCTCGGCCGCTACGCGCAGGTAACGCGCGCAGGCGAGTATGTCCTCAGCCCGCATGCCGACGAGTGAACGTCCCAGCATGTAGGCGATGAAATACTCTGCCGAGTTGTTTCCGATGTATTTCGGGTCGTACCGCCACGCCGTGGACTCGGTCTCCCCCAAGCCGGTCAGATCCACGGCCAGCACCGGATGCCCGCCGCGCGCCAGAGACTCAATGGGCCCTCCGGGACCCGCGTCGATCTGCTTTCCCCGCCCGTTCAGGTACAGCGTCCACTCGCCTCGCGAGTGCTCGGGAACGAACCGCAGCGCCGGCAGTGGAAACCCGCCGGCGGACTGCAGGATCAACTTCTCGATGCGGTAACCGGTGCGCCGGACCGTGCCGTACGCTTGGACTGCCGGTGGCGGGATCTCCGAGAGGGGACGGATGCCCGCGGTTTCCCTCACCTGGGTTCTTCGCTCCTGGTCGGTCTTTGGCTGCCACGACCGCTCGCGATGCCGCCGGAGCCTCTCCTCCTCGGCTCGGTAGAGTTGGAACACCGAGCGTGCGCCCTCCAGCAACAGAACCTGCCCCTGGGGCGTGCATTGAAGCTGCCGGTCGGAGAAGACGTCGAAGTCCGGCTCGTTCACCTCGTCGACCCGGTCCAGCAGCCACCGACGCATCCAGCGGCAGGCGCCGGTGCGCAGATGGAGGGAGAACCCGTGCTTCTCGTCCGCCTCCACCAGGCCGACCCGCTCCGCGACGCCCAACCGCGTGTAGAGCCGTTTGGCTTGCCGGTATGTCTCCCAGGCGCCCGCAATGGGCACGAAGTCCTTGGTGGCGGCAAGAATCAACGCAGGCTTAGGCGCTCTCATCAGGATGTAGTCCGCGTGGTCCATGCCGTAGGCGGTCTGTGCGTAGATGTTCTGCTCGGCGTCGCCCGGACCGGGGTCGTCGTTCTTGCGGCGGGTGGTGGTGATGAAACAACTGGACGCCGCAGCGGCGATCCTCGGATCGAGCGCCATCAGGTAGGCGGTCATGAGGCCGCCGCCCGAGTTTCCGGTGCAGCCGATGCGCGACTCGTCGACGTCGTCCCGTCCCGCCAGGTAATCGATGCTGCGGATCCCGTCCCAGATGCGATAAGTCGCCAGGTTCCGGCCCAGCAAAATGGGGGCGACGCCGGCCAGGTTGTGTTCTTCGGTGGGCCGAAACCGCCCCTTCGCGGGCTCCGACCGTGGCGCGCCGTCCTCGAGAATCTGCTTCCGCTCCCCTTGGCCGACGGGGTCGTAGCAGAGCACCGCCAGACCGTTCCTGGCCATCAGGATGGCCGCCCGCTGGTAGAGTTCGGCCGCCTTTCCGTTCTCGCTGTGGCCGCAGGGGACCAGGACGCCGGGGTACGGCGGTTCGGCCTCCGGCAGGTACAGGACCGCCGTCACGTGGAAGCCGGGCCGGCTCTCGTAGATCAGCTTTTCGGCTCGAAACCCGTCGCCCGTCAGCCGGCCCACGACTCGGGGACGCAGGGGAGTGCGTTCCGGGAATCCCCCCAGGCTTTCGATGAATTCGGCTCGCAGGCGCTCCTGGTAATCCCGGATCTGCTCAGGGGTCTTCAGCGCTTCGTACGCCTGCAGACGCCGGTCCAGCGCGGCGTGGACGAGTGGCCGGAGATGATCCCGAAGCAACCGGACTTCGCCGTCCGGTCGTGCCGATGCCGGCAGCACCCGGAGATCGGTCCCGAGCGCGATTTCCGACGTCAGGGTCCAGACAAGAACGACAAGGAGTATGCGGGCTGTGCCGGGCGTTGGGCTGGATAACACGAACCCGAATCCTCAAAGGAATTGTGTCTGCGGTCAAACGACTTCAGAATGCGGTTCGCGGGGCTCCACAGTCTGTGGAGCCCCCCCCCGGGCCCGGGCGGAGGGACGGGGATGTAAGCGGCCAGCGGGGAAAGGCATGAAATAGGCGGTCGGATAGTAGGTGGGGGG
>JAPPLF010000067.1 GCA_028874215.1 Acidobacteriota bacterium | reverse complement strand
CTACCGCCGCACTCCGTTGTGACAAACTTGGCGACGAAGACCGGGCGTTTGAAAATTGCCCCTATTTTCTCAGGGAGGGACAAACACTCTTCCTTCGCAGCAATCCAAAAGGATGTTGTCATGACGTCACAACGTCATAATGTCACAATGCTCCGAGAATCGAGAAGGACTACCATCTATTTCGAGTCCGCGATCCACCGTGCCCTGCGACTCAAGTCGATCGAAACTGAGCGCAGTCTCTCAGACCTTGTCAACGAGGCTGTCCGACTCTCTTTGGCCGAAGACGCTGAGGATTTAGCTGCCTTCGAGGAAAGAGCCCTCGAAAAAAACCTCTCGTTTGAAGCCGTCGTGAAAGACTTGAAGCGGCGTGGCCAGATTTGATGTTCTGATCAAGCCATCGGCGGTCAAGGAGATCGAGGCCATCGCCTCCAAGACGGACCGGCGCCGTGTTGTCACCAAGATCCGCCGTCTGGCGGACGACCCGCGTCCTCCCGGCTGCAGAAAACTCTCGGGACGTGACCGATATCGAATCCGAGTCGGAGTCTACCGAATCCTCCATTCCATCATGGACGAACAGCTTGTTGTATTTGTGGTCAAGGTTGGGCATAGAAAAAATGTCTATCACTGAAACCACGCACGTCGAAGAAGTGGAAACCAGACGGAACCCTGCATCTCGAGTCTCCCTCCGGGCCCTTCTGCCAATTCTCCTGACCCTCGGCATCGCCCAAGCCGCCGAGCTCAAGATCGTGCACGAGGGCTTCGAAAGCTTCTCCAAGGGCAGCTTCGAGCATGCGGGGCAGGACATCTACGTCTCCCGCAAGGGCCGCGTCCAACTGATTCGACGCTGGGACCTGAACAACGACGGCTACTACGACCTCCCCTTCGCCAGCACCCACAACGTCATGGTGGGGAGCATCGACGCTCTGGGCTATCTGCAGACGAACCGCGGCTACCGGTCGGTCCTTTCTCCCCTGCACCGGTCCCTGGCCCTGTACGACCTGTGGCTGCAGGAGGAAAAAAGCCGTTCCAGCACGTTGCGGCTCCCGGCCGACCGTCCCAGCGCGGTCCTCTTCAGCGACGTGGACCAGGACGGCCACGCCGACATCCTATTCGCCTCCTCGGGACTGGGGGACACCCCCTTCTCCGATAGCCTCATCTACTGGGGCTCCGAATTCGGCTACCGGCGCGACTCCCGCACCGCACTGCCCACGGTGGGCGCCCGGGACGTGGCCGTGGGAGACCTGAACCAGGACGGCCGACAGGACGTGGTCTTCGCCAACCGGAAAGGCCCGGGCCGGAGGAACCCGGGCTCCTATATCTACTGGGGATCGACCGATTTCTATGGAGAGCGTCACCGCAGCGCCATGCCCACCGACGGCGCCGTGGGCTGCCGGATCGCCGACCTGGACGCGGACGGCCATCCCGACCTGATCTTCGCCACCCAAGGACAAGAAGGAGGACTCGAGGTCTACTGGGGAAGCGGTGCGGGGCCCGATCCGGAGTCCCCCTCGCGGTTTCCGATCCCCGGCCTGGTGTCCCTGGAGACGGCTGCAACAGCGGATCGGGGGACGATGCTGGCAGCGCTCTCGCAAAAGGAGCTACGGCTCTTCGCATTCTCGTCTCGCCGGCCGGTCCTGCAAACGACCCTGGACCGGGGCGGCGCGCGCGTACGCCTGGCGGACCTGGATCGGGATGGCCGGCTGGAGATCGTCCTGGCCGGCGGAGACACTTCGGCCGTCATCTGGGGAAAGGACGGCTCCGAAACCCCCATCCCGACCCTCAACGCCAAGGACGCGGCCGTCTCCGACCTCAACAGCGATGGCTTTCCCGAACTCATCTTCGCCAACTACTCCGAGGGCGCCTACGGCAACCTGGACGTCTCTTCCTATGTCTTCTGGGGGAGCGTTCACGGGTATGCCGACGCGCGCCGGACCGATTTGCAGACCTTCGGCGCCACCGCGGTGGCGGTGGGCGATCTGAACGGCGACCACCGGAAGGACCTGCTCTTCGGCAACACCGGGAGCGGGATCTCCGGGGGCAAGGACGAGTACGTCTACGTCTACTGGGGACGGCCTCACCGCGGCTATTCCCCCGCCTTCGTCAGCCGCTACCCCTGCGTCATGGCCATGGGCGTCGCCATGGTCGACCTGGATGACGACGGCCATGCGGAACTGCTGGTGGCCAACTCGGGCCGCCACTACTCGGGGCTGCCCGGAGCCAGCTACCTCTACTGGGGGACTCCCGGCGGACCCGCGGTGGAGAAGCGGCACGAATTCGACCTCAACGAGAACGGTTCCTGGGAGATCGCCGACCTGAACCGGGACGGCTACCTGGACATCGTGGGATTCGATTTCGACACCCTCTTTCTCGCCTGGGGAGGGCCCCGGAAGTTCTCGGATCCCGGCCGTCAAATCCGGATTCCGGACGTGGCCCGTTTGGGCCAGAACTGCCGGCTGCTGGATTTCGACCGTGACGGTTGGCTGGACATCCTGACCGCGGACATCGGGAGTCCCTACAGCAAGATTCTGCTGGGCGGTCCCGACGGCTATTCGTCCGGACGGATTCAAAGATTGGAAGAGCCGGGGATCGGCAACGCGGAGGTGGCGGACCTTGACGCCGACGGCTGGCTGGACCTGGTTCTGCTACGGCCCTATTCCAGGGACGACGGGGTCAATCGGGCCGACTCCTGGATCAAGGTCTACCATGGGAACGAACGGGGACTGGAAGCCAAGCCGAGGTTCGATTTCCCCACGGTGGGGGCCATCGACGTGTTGGCGTCGGACCTGAACGGGGACGGCGTTCTCGATCTGGCCGTCTCCCAATACCAGTCCCGGAGCCACCGGAAGCTTCCGGTGCTGCTGTTCTGGAACGACGGCCGGGGGGGATTTTCGGGGCGGCGCCGCACCGACCTGCCGGGGGAGTCCCCTTCGGCTCTCATGGCGGCGGACATGGACTACGACGGGCACATCGATCTTCTGGTGATGAACCACAAGCTCTCGGTCGGCGAAGACAACCACAGCGTCGAGAGCTATCTCTACTGGGGCGCTCAGGACGGATTCTCGGTGGCGAACCGGAGCTATCTGCCGGCGCCGGGTCCGCATTTCCTGCAGAACGTGGACGTGGGGAACCTGGCGACCCGGAAGCCGGAGGCGTCCTACACCTCGCCGGCGCTCGATCTCTCCACTTGGCCCGGAGATATCAAGCTGACCCGCGAGGCGGAGACTCCCCGCGGATCCCGGATCCAACTCCGGGCCCGTTTTTCGCCTGACCGCAATAGTCTTGAGCAAGCCGGCTGGAGAACGGTCCCGGAGTCGGGCCGGCTCTCGCGAGGGGACCGCGATACCTGGCTCCAATATCGGGTCACACTGATCGCCGGCATGGGGTATGCGTCCCCCTATTTGACCCGCGTTACGATTCGGTCCGACTAACCACACCAGGAGAGGCTGATATGTCCGAGAGTTGGCTGACGGCCTACGTCGAGCGGGGCCCCAGATGCCGGGACCTGTTCGAGCAGGCGAAACGCAATACCGCCGGCGGCGTCGGCCACGACCTGCGGTTTTCGTTTCCCTTCCCCCGCTATATCGATCGCGCCGCCGGGTCCCGCATCTGGGACGCTGACGGAAACGAGTACATCGACTACGGCATGGGGAACGCGGCCTGCCTGCTGGGCCACTCCCCTCCGGAAGTGCTGGATGCGGTCCGCGAGGTGATGGGCAAGGGGCTCCACTTCGGATTGGATCACCCGGTCCAGGTCGAGTGGGCCGGCCTGATTCAGCATTTGATTCCCTCGGCCGAGCGCGTTCGATTCGTCAACTCGGGGACGGAAGGTTCGATGCTGGCGTTGCGGGTGGCCCGGGCCTTCACCCGGCGCACCAAGGTGCTCCGCTTCGAGGGCCACTTCAGCGGCTGGCACGACTACGTGGGCCGTGGCGCCATGCCTCCATTCGACGCCTCCATCTCAGCCGGCATCCCTCCTGCCACGCTCGACACCATCGTGGTCGTTCCCGCCGACCTTGACGTGGTCGACGAGACGTTCCGCACCGATCCCGACATTGCCGCCGTCATGCTGGAGCCTTCGGGTGCGTCCTGGGGCCGTGTCCCTCTCGACGCCGAATTCAACCGCGAGCTGCGCCGCTTGACCGCGGACCATGGCGTGCTGTTGATCTACGACGAAGTCATCACGGGGTTCCGGTACAGTCCGGGCGGCTACCAGGGGCTGGTGGGCATCACCCCCGACATGAGCGTTCTGGGAAAGATCATGGCCGGCGGACTCCCCGGCGGAGCCCTGGTGGGCCGGGCCGACATCATGAGCCTGTTCGATTTCACGGGAGACCCCCGCCATGACCGGCATGAAAGGATCCAACATCTGGGCACTTTCAACGCCAACCCCCTTTCGGCGGCGGCCGGGATCGCCACGTTGAAACAGGCCGCCACCGGCCGGCCGCAGGACCAAGCCGACCGCATGGCCGCGCTGCTTCGCGACGGCATGGAGGAGATCCTGGAACGGGAGCGGGTGGCCGGTTACGCCTACGGAGACTCGTCCGGATTCCACGTCTACCTGGAAGCTCACCCCGGTTCGGGCGCCAACGACCGCGCCGCGGTCAGAACCACCGACGCCACCCGCCTGAAGGGGGTTCCCGGCGCTGTCGTTTCCGCGTTTCAAAAAAATCTCCAGATCAGAGGCGTCGACGTGCTCTCCTTCATGGCGGGAGTCACCTCCGCCGCCCACTCGGAGCAGGACATCGGTGAGACCCTCAACGTCTTTCAGGACACCATCCGAACGCTCGTCCGCGGCAACGTCATCGCTCGACTGTCCTGACGGAAAAAATTGGAGCGGCGGTATCCTTTCCGCCGGAAGCGCAACAGTATCCTTGCCGCCGACCGAGAGGTTCCCGGCGGACGGCAGTCCCCCTTCCGCGACGCCGGGAAACAGGAGAAGGCCAAAAATGACGCATCCTCGCAAGCACCACGAAACGGAGCCTCAATTCCCGGCGATTCCCTTCGGCGCCTGTCGTCTACGAATGAAACAGTACGCAACCGCCCTGTTCCTGGGGACCGTCCTGACCGCGCCGGCATCGTCCCAACAGATCCTCCCCCTGCCGGGAGACAACCTGCTCACCGGCAAAGAAGCGGCTTTCTCGGTCGCACCAGACTGCAGCCACTGCAACGGCGGCTCCAGGACCTCCCTCACCGACGGAAAACTCTGGCAATCAAACAGCGGGACCGACTTCTGGAACCACCAGGGATCGGTGGGATGGGACCTGGGTTCCGTTCCCGGAGTGTTGATCCGGTTCGATCTGGGAACGGTCCAACCGATCGAGACCCTGAGCCTGCACACGGCGTCGGGCAAGCCCGACGTCAGAATTCCAGCCGCCGTGCTGGCCTACGTCTCGGATGATGGAGAAACCTGGCGCTACGTCACCGACCTGATCAACGAAGTCGTCCCGGAAGGCGAATTCGGTCGCCGCCGGTTCGTGTCGGGAGACTATTGGACCGGGGGACTTCGAGCCGGGGGACGGTATCTCGCCCTCTACATGGCCAGCGGCGGGGGCCGGACCTTCATCGACGAAATCGAAGCCCTTCGGGGAAACCGGGACCCTGCGGACGCCATCTACGACGCCGGCGCCATCGGCAAGGACCGACTCGAAGCCGACGCCCTGGACCGGGCCGGCGGCGTCACGCCCCAGACCGGCTCCTTCCGTCACATGAGCACCTGGATCCGGAAGAGCTACTCCGACGCGATCCTGCAGACGAAGCCGGCCGCAGAGCGAAGAATGGACAACCTGGAACGGTACGTGGCCATCGACAACAAGGGCAACTGGCCCAACCTGACGCCCATGCCGGACGGCTCCATCGTGGCGACGGTCTTCAGCGAGCCCGCGCACGGCCTGTGGGAAGGCAGCGCCGAGTGCTGGATCAGCCGGGACGGCGGCAAGACCTGGTCCTTCCTCAGCGTAGCGGCGCCCCACGCGCCCGGGACCAACCACATGATCTACGCAGCCGGGCGGACTCACGGCGGCGCCCTGGTCGTCCTGGCGGGAGGCTGGGGGAATGTCCCGTCGCGCGGGGGCGAACCGCCCGTCCCCAATAAGAAGAGATTCCTCCTGACACCCATAATCTGCCGGTCCGAAGACGGCGGCAGGACCTGGACCCGCACGCCGATGAAGGTGCCGCCGAATATGGAGGATCCGATCCCGTACGGCGGCATCGTCATGCTTCCGCGAGGACGGCTCGCCGTTTCCATTTATTCCCAGGGCCCCGGGGATCTGGCCAGGAATACGGCCTGGATCTTCTTCAGCGACGACGACGGCCGCACCTGGGGCAAGCCGCGCCTGATCGCCGCGGACAGCTTCAACGAAACGGCATTGCTGCCTCTGGACGGCGCGAAGATGCTCGCCGCCAGCCGCACCATCCGCTGGGGCGGGATGAAGGACGAGCACCTGGAGCTGTTCTCCTCCGACGATGGCGGGCAGACCTGGAACGGACTCGGTCCCGTTTCGTTGCCGAAAGAGATCCCGGCGGACCTGTTGAGACTGCGGGACGGCTCGATCCTGCTCAGCTACGGTTCACGCCTTCGGGGCGCCCTCGGAGTGCATGCGCGCATCAGCCGGGACGGCGGGCTCACCTGGGACGCTCCCCGGGTCCTTTTCACGACAGCCGCCCACGTCTCCAGCAGCGGCGCCGGCGGAGTGGACGGCGGCTACCCGTCAAGCGTCCAGTTGGACGACGGAAGCATCCTCACCGCCTACTATTGTTCCCGGCTGCCGACGCACCAGCGTTATCACATGGGCGTGGTCTTCTGGCGTTATTGAGGATCCGGCCTCAGTGGATCCGAAGCATGGGACAAGCTCCGTGAAAGGAGGTTTTCAGGTGAGTTCCAACGTGATGAGGGGGCATGGCGTAGACGGCGGCCTTGTTCCTCTTCCTGTCCTACAACGCCCCCCACATTCCCAACCAGGTTCCGCTGAAGTACGAGCAGGAATACACGGAAAAAGGCCTGCGCCGGAACTACGCGGTGCGAAGGGGCCCCTGGAAGCTGGTCGGCGGCAAGGTGTTGTTCGACCTGAGCCGCGATCCCTACGAGCGCAAGAACCTGGCGGAGCGCCAGCCCGGACGGGTCAATGAGCTTCAGGAAGCCTTTGACCGATGGAGTAATTTCTGTTGAATCCGGAGGCGACGAACCGTGAACCGAACATCCAAAACGGTCCCCGAGACAAGAGATAACCCCCGGACCGCGGAGGGAGTAGCTCAACAGGAATCCGGCGGACGGAAAACCGCTGTTCCGAGAATCCCTGCCAATCCCTCTACTTCTTTCACTCCACGTCATTCCCAAGGATTGATCACATCGACCCCACATCCGTGGAAATCCGCCACATTCCTGGTCGCGATTTTAGCCCCTCGAGCGCGAGCAGTTGCCGCAATTTGACAGTCGGCATGGTGGATTGGGAGACCCGCGGCGCGGCGGTCGGACGCAATCACGGCATAGGCGCGGGCACACTCACTGTCGAAGGCCAGGATGCGCCCGGCGAAGTCTTCGCGGAGCATACCCTCAATCTCGTTGGCGAGCCTGTCCCGCCGTATACCTGCCGGCATGATCGCAACACCGTATCGAAGTTCGGCCTCACTGATGACGGTCAGGAATACATTCGCGAAATACTGTTCCGCCAACCAAGCTTCGACTTTGGGGTCGGGGTTGGGGCGAATCAACTCCGAGACTACGTTCGTGTCGAGCAAAATCATCTGGCATGGCTCATTCGAAAGAGGGTGGATCGCGCATTGGCTCGCGGGACGGCAATTCCAGTTCGGCCCCACCCAGAGGTGCGAATCGCGAACGGATGGCGCTGGCCAGGTTTACGGGTGCAGATAGCTCCTGGGCAAGTACGTTGTTCAGGATCTGTCGGACTTCTTCTTCCATCGAACGACCGTGATAGGCCGCGCGGATGCGAAGCCGTCGTTTCAGCCCGTCTTGAAGGTTGCGAATCGTGATGCTGGCCATGAAATTCCTCCGGCAGATATCCCAGAGGGAATGATACCAATGATTTCACTGATGGTAAAGATTGCGATGGAGAGAGAATCTCCTGCCCGCGAAAGGGAGAAGAATCGGCGATTGGAGAGTCGCCGATTGTCTCACCAGTAGGCGATGGCCTCGGCCACCTCGCCCAGTCGGCGTCCGTCCCAGTCCACATCGGCCAGGACCGGCAGGGAATGGCTGGAAAGCTCTCGGGGAAAGCGGACCCGGACGGCGGTCTCCTTGGTCTCTCCCGCCGCCAGGACCAGGTCCCACTCCAAGGGATCGATGGAAACGCCATCCACTGAGCGGAACCGGACCCGGCAGCTCTTTTCTTCGTCTGCGTGATTCTTGACGTAGAGGCGAAAGTCCACGGCGTCGCCGGGGCGGATCCGGACCTTGTAGGGCCGGAACTCGACCCAGTGGGGGTCCATGGCCATGTCGGGGTGGGGCGCCTCGACGATACCGGTGAACAGCGACTGCCAGCGGTCCATCCACCGGGTCCAGAGATCGATCCGTGCCTGTTCGAACTCCACTCCACCCCCATGCCCGGTCAGAATCACGTCCGGATGCCGCTCCGCGATCTTGCGCGGTATGGACCCGTATGCCGATAGCGGCGTTCGATTTTTCGGGATGAAGGAATGGATGTAGTCCCGCTTCTCGCGGAACGGGAGCCCCGAAATCGCATCGCCGATGGCCAGGAAACGCCGTCCGTCGACCTGGAAGGTGATGTGGTGGTCGTACCAGGTCTGTCCCGGGAACTGCTCGATCCGGAAGTCGATCCCGCGCCAGTGGAAAGATTCCTCCCGGGCCACGACCCGGTCGACCCGCATCCCGTCGGGAACCATGCAGGGCATGTCGTACCGCTCCGGGTGTTCGAGCAGTTCCCGCAGTTCCGGCGCGGCCGCCACTTTGGCGCCGTAACGCGCCCGGAGCATGGGGTAGCCGGCCAGGTGGTCGTCGTGGAAATGGGTCGGCAGGAAATATTCCACCGTCTCGACACCCAGCTCGTTTCGCAGGCGCGGCGTCAGGTGGTCGACGTAGCGGTGCGGATTGGCGGTGATGGGCGCCCCGGAGACGTAGCCGCAGTCGATGAGAAGAGCGTGACGGGCGTCGTCCTTGACGACATACGAGTTGGCCATGGAGTTGACCTCGTAGACGTGAGGCGACAGGCGGCGGAACTCCACCTGGAAGGGGGTGTACGGCTGGTCGAAGAACATGCCGTGGAGCTGGGCGAGCCGTTCGCTCAGTTCGCCGATGCGGGCCTCCTCCCGGGAGAAGGGCGCTCCGTGCCCCGGCAGCATGAGGTCCCACTCCAGATCGGCGGCGTGGGCCAGGCTTTCGAGCTGATTGACGTGCCCCTGGAAGTCCATGTAGCTCCACTGCAGCCAGTGGTAGTCGCCGAGGCGGCCCGGCGCCGCCATCAGGTCGCCGCAAGCCAGGACGCGCCGGCCGTCGATTTCGAACCGGTATCCCGTCGAGCCGAAGGTGTGTCCGGGCAGCGGGACGACCTCGAAGCGGATTCCCTGCCAGTCGATGGTCTCGTAGTCGCGGGCGATCCTGGCGTCGCGCACGTCCTGCACGGGACCGAAGCCCGGATAGTAGGCGGTGTAGTTGTCGTACGTGTAGTAGGCCGCCCGTTGCAGGTCGGCCTCCTCCAGGTAGCGCCGTTCGGCGGCGGGGATGAAAACATCGGCGCCCTGCTCCTGCCAGTGCCGGATTCCGGAACACTGGTCGCGGTGAAAATGGGTGAGCAGGATCCGGTCGACGGCTCCCACGTCGCGGGTCCGCAGGTCGGTCCCGCAATCGATCAGGAGCGTCTTTCCGCCGGCCCGGACGCCGTAGACGCTGCAGGTGTCGTCAACCCGGAACAGGTGCTCGCTGATTTGGTTCATACAGTCCTCGGGAGGGGGGACTGTTAGTCCCCCATAGGCGCGGGGACATCCCTGTCCCCGCAAGAATCGGCGGTTGGAAACCGCCGCTCCGAATCGGAATCGGCAGTTGGAACCCGCCGCTCCAATTCGGCGGTTAGTTCCGCACCATATGCGAAGATCGCCGGCGTCCCCCCGGTGTGCATCAGCAGGAAGGAGCATTCCGGACCGCTGCGCCGAGCCCGATGGATCAGCCCCGCCATCGTCTTCCCCGTGTAGACCGGATCCAGGATCAGCCCCTCCAAACTGCCGGCCATCCGGATCGCCTCCAGCGTCGGCGGATTCAACCGCCCGTACCCCGGCGCCAGGAAGTCGTCGACAATACGGATGTCCTCGTCGGCCACCGGGTTCGCCGTCTCCAGCAACTCGGCAATCTCGCCGCAGCGGTCCCGGATCCGCTCCTTTTGAGGCCCGGCGTTCCGGCGAACGCAAACCCCGGTCACCCGCACCTGCGAACCCAGCGCTCTCAACCCGAACAACAAACCGCCATGCGTGTGGCCGCTCCCGGAGGGCACCACCACCTCATCGATGGAGAGCTGCCCCGACGCAATCTGCTCCAGCAGTTCCTTTGCCGCCACGACATATCCCAAGGCGCCCAGTGGCGGGTGTCCCGGACCGAGCGGGATAATGTATGGACGTCTTCCCTCCCCCTTCAGCTCCTCGGCGATCTCCGCCACCCGCCGGTCCGCTCCCTCCTCGTCTTCGCCCTCGGGATAGGAATAGAGAGTCGCTCCGAGGATCCTGTCCAGCAGGACGTTCCCGGAGTTCCGGTAGAGAGAGTCATCCCTGCGCACCCTCTCTTCCAGTTGAATGTGGCAGTCCATGCCCGATCTGCGGGCGGCCGCGGCGGCCAGACGGACGAAGTTGGACTGGACGGCGCCGGTGATGAGGATCGTGTCGGCGCCCTGTTGCCTCGCCTCGCCCAGGTAGAACTCCAGTTGGCGCACCTTGTTGCCGCCGAACGCCAGATCGGTGCAGTCGTCCCGCTTGACGTAGACCCGCGCCCCGCCCAGCGCACGACCCAGATTGGGCATCGCCTCCAAGGGCGTGGGCAGGCGGCACAGCCTCACCCGGGGATACTCGTCCAGGATTCCCAGCCCCGGTGTTGCCGCCGTTCGGATCTCCCTAGAGCTGCTCTTCAAACCACTTCGCCATCCAGTTGAAGTATTCCACCCGGAAGACGTGGCCGTCGTCGGGGCGATGGACCTGGAACAGATGAGACCGGCCCGCCTTCCGGTAGACCGGCGAAACCAGGTCAACCAGTTGATCCACTCCGGACGCCGCCATGTCCGGGTCCCGCAGCGGAGCCAGCATCATCAGCGGGCGGGGCGCGACGCAGTCCGCCACGATCTCGGGATGGTCGAAATGGCGAAGCAGTCCCGGTATGTAGTGGCAGGAACTGTGCCGATCCGGGTTCCCCTCGTGGATGTCCCGCGCCAGACTGCCCAGCCCTCCGCAGAGAATGGCCGCGGTCCGAATCGAAGGATCGCAGGCCATGGCCCACCAGGAGGCATACGACCCCAGCGAGAATCCGGTCAGTCCGACTCGGGCGGGGTCCACCTGTTTTTGCGCACCCAGGACCCGGGCGGCCCGCAGGGCTTCTTCCGCCAGGATCCCCATCTGGGGGCGACCGTAGGGGGCCAGGAGCTTGGCTTCGGTCTCCCACTCGTCCAGGTTGCGGCGCCGGGCAACGGTCCCCTTCAGGGTGAAGGAGAGGGTGGCAAAGCCCCGTCTCGACAGCTCCCGCGCCCAACCGCGAAGCGGTCCCTTGTCCGGCTGGTCCCGGTGGAATCGCTGCTCCGTCAAGCGTTCGGCGTCGCCGCTGGTTCCCGGCATGCAGACGACTCCCGCCAGCGATCCGGGACTTGCCCCGGCGGGAACAAGGAGGATTCCGGGCACCGTCTCTCCCAAGGAATTGACGAAGGTCACGGGCGTTCTCAGGAGTCCGTCATCGGTACGCGCCGTCTCCCCGGTTGAATACTGGATTTCCCTCGGGGGGATCGCATCCATCCCCATCAGCTCGATCACCTTGGAGCGGACCGCCTTTCCCCGGATCGGTTGCGGAAAGGCGGGCTGGACCCGGGCGGGAACGACTGCGGTATGAGGGTCGTTCACGGCGGGCGGACCGGTATTCACGAGGGCGAACATCAAGGAGCCCGCCAGCAACGTGAGGGCGACCCCCAGGCGGATGCGGAATGAGCCGGGTCGTTTGGGTCGATTTGCCATGAGAAGACGCCACCAAGTTCAGGTTCAGCCCGTTGAAATGAACCGGGCAAGTCTAGCACCAGGAGGGGGGACTGTTAGTCCCCCATTTTGTCTTTTTTCCCCGGAATCGGCGGTTAGGAAACCGCCGCTCCCCAGCCCTCGCGTTCCAGCAGCCGTTGGATGTGAGCGAGATGATGCCGGCCGTGCCAGGAGTAGGCGGCGACCATGACCTCAAGCCGGGAGGCGCCCGACTCGGGATGCACGAACTCCCGCTGCAACTGCGCCCGGCTCAGGCCGCGCAACAGATCCGCCCAGCGGCGGTGAAGGGCCGACAAGAGGTCGAGCGAAGAAGCGATCGGCTCCCGGCTGTCCGGCAGCTCGGCCCAGCTCTTCTCGTCGTAGGCCTTGATCACCGGCCGTTCTTCCGTCAGCGCCAACTTGAACCGAATGTAGCTGTTCATGTGGCTGTCGGCCAGGTGGTGGACCACCTGCCGGACCGTCCAGCCGCCGGGACGGTACGGAGTGTCGAGCTGGCCGTCCGTCAAGGGCGAAACGGTTCGCCGGAGATCACGCGGCAACGCCGAAATGTCGTCGATCCAGGCAGCGATCCGGCCGGGTGTCATCTCGCCCGGGAGCGAGAACTTCCCGATCGGATACCTGAGATCAGTGGTCTGTGAATTCATGTTCCATCCCCTGTCCGGCCCGCCTCGGCACCGGCACCAGAGGCGTCCTCAACCGGTTCGCCGGTGTAGAACGCGGTCGTGCGCCCCGCCCTCGAACGCGCGGCGCCGGGAGCGGTTCCGGACGCGACCGCCGCCTGCTCCCACCCGTCGCTGCTGCCCGTGATGAACGCCTTGCCGTCCGGAGAAACGGCAAACGCGGCCGGGTCAGGCATCGGCTCGTCCGGGTCCGCGAGATGGATCGCGAGCCCCAAAAGACCACACTCCCACCCCACGCCGACCGCGCCCGCCCCGTACGTGTCCCAGTGGTCCGAGAGATGCTGGATGTGCGTCAGCGTCAGCCGCGCGCGGCCGGCTCCGTCGTCCGAAACGCGTGCCTCCACCCAACTGACGTCGCCGCCGAACTCCCAGGTCACCGCGAAATGGACTGGAGGTTCACAAGCCGTGATCACGCCGCCTGCGTTGCCTTCCAACTGGTAGCGGCCCCCAACTTCCAGCTCGCCGCTGACCGGCAGGAACCAGCGTGGAATCCGCTCCGGGTTGGCCACAGCGTCCCAAAGGTCCGCAGCCGTCGCCGCGTAGCTCCGGGCAAGAGTGACCGCGCGAGCCGCCTGCCCGTCCCGCTCCAACGAAGACACGGAACGCTCCGCGGCTCCAAGGTTTCCTTCGACATCAAAGTCCATTGTTGCCCTCTCCCTTCCTGCCCCTGTCGTTCCCGCACTCCCCAAAAACCGGATACCCCGGTCTACGACAACCTCTTGGCGTGCCCGCCGGCTTTCTCGAATACCGGATTGGCATTGTATTCCTCGGACTTTCCCGGCGGAATGCTCAGCGATTCCCAGGAATCCCCCCGGAAGCACTTGCCCAGGTAGACGATCTGTCCGACATGATAAGCGGCATGCGCCACGGAGCGCAGCAGCGCCTCATCGGCGCCCATGGACACCCCCCGTATGGTCACGGGACGGCTCAGATCGTCATCCGTGAGCTCTTGCAACGAGCCGAAGAGCACCCGCCACCCCCGGTCCCACTTCTCCTGGATCACGTCGCGCGACGGCGTCCGGGGCTCGAATTCGGAGTCCCGCTTCCGCCAGGGTTTCTCGCCGTCCGTGGTCAAAAAATCCGTAAACCGGGATTCCAGATTGCCGGCGACGTGCCAGACGATCATGGCGATGGAGTTGGCCCCCGCGGAGTCCGTCACCAGCTCCTCGGCGCTCAACTGTCGGAACGTTCCCTCGCCGAGAGCCTGGTAGCGCCGGTACTCGGCTTCGATCAGTGACAGCAGTCCTCGATTCATGGCAATCTCCCCAAGTTCCACAAAGGATGCCGTTTAGGATACACTGCGGCTGCCGGACGAGCCCCCGAGGGCGGCTACCTGCACGAAACTTGCAACCCGAAGCGGGTTCGTGCATCCTTAGATTTCATACGGCGTGAAAATTTGGACCGAAGGTTCTGTTAACGGGAATTATCGGAAGTCGGGAGAGGAGCACAGCCTATGGGGGAGGCGTGAGGTTACTGGATCTTAACGGGTTTTTTGTTTCAACCAAACAAGCAAGGAGTTACACAATGAAATCGATTTTCAAAATTCTGGTTTTGGGCGTCGTCCCGATCCTCGCGCTCACCGCGGTCGTGGATCAGGGTCTCGCCGCCGACAAGGGCTCGCAGTTGATCTTCCAGGGCAACATGGCCCACAGGAACTTCATTTCCATTGCAAACGCCCACGATTCACAGGCGGTTACAGTGCTGACTCAGTACTACAATGACGAAATGTCGCTGGTTCTGTGGTACCTGAGGGTCCTCCCAGCCGATTCAAACGTTCTGATCGACCCCTTGAACCACATGATTCCGGGGACGGCCACCGATGACGACATGGATGGCACCAACGTGAGTGAGGTTCTCGGCGCCCTCCCTGCGATGACGAACGATGATGATGGCGCCGGAATCAATTCCGGTCATTTTGTGATCGCCATCACCGCAGTTGGGGCAAATGTAGGTGTTGAAGCTAACGCTACTGACGCTGACGATAAAGACAAGATCGATGTCGCTGCTGATCGAAATCAGGCCGAGACGGCGAATATCCTCTTCCCGACCTTCCTGGCCGCGGATATGCACGGCACCGACAACATCGACAATTGCGGAGTGCTTCAGACTACTGATCCCACCGATCCCGCTGCCGCCGCCAATCTCGGGTACACGGCCCTCGGAGCAGACGGAGTAAACGATTGTAGGAAAGCAGATCCGGACGCAGAGCCTCCAATCATGGCCGATGATACTTCCAAGAATGTCGGCGATCTGAACGTGGGTAACGCCCAGCCCGTCTCATTCAACCACCTGACCGGGCATTTCACGGAAGCGCTGGTTTCCACCGACACGGGTGGAGCCGATCAGACCGCATCCTGGGGTGGCACGCCGATCATCCGTCCCGCCGTTGCGAATACGGCCAACATGGGACTGGCTCGAGATATAGACGCCGAGGCTGCGGATGCTCCGACGAACTCCGACTATCAGGTTTTGACTGGTGCGGATGAGAACACCGCCAACACTCCCACTGACACCGCTGAAGGTCTCGACGGAGGCCGGTTGGCTGAAAAGGACGCCGGCGGCAGCGAGAGTGTGGACTCCTTTAACGTTACCGGTTATACGACCGATGGCGACAACAAAATCACAAATACCGACACCTGCGATCGTACGGCGACCCCCCCTACGGGCTGCCGTGATAATAGAGGCCTCGACATGGGGGCTCTGGTGCTTCCGGCTCTTCACGGCGGAGGGGCGGAGTCCAAGCAGATCATGCTGCTGCTGTCCGCAGCGGATGAATTCGGTGGAGCCGGCGGTTACAAGCTGATCGCCGCCAAGACCGGCTACACGATTTCTCTCATGGACGGTATGGGTGATGCGTTGCCCGATCCTGCTGCCGATGCCGGACCCGTATTCGGCGGAACGGACGCTCCGAAGGCTCCGGCGGGCATCAATATCATCGTCGAGGGTATCCGTGTCATGACCGATGCGGATCTCGCCAAGTGTACCGGAACCATGATCATGGGTCCTTGGATGCTCAGCAGTCTGACGGACATCGTTCCCGCGGCTTCCGCAGGTGACGGTAAGAAATTTGCCGGTCTGGATGCCATGTTGGATCCCATGATGAGCGCGTCCCCGGGATGGATCAAGTTCAAGCGCAGTTCATTGACCTGCAAAATGGACTATGGAGATGGAGATGCTGCAACCGGCTCGACGGTCGAGGATGCCGATGGTGTCCCCACTTCGGACGAGCGGACCTACACGGCCGGCACGCTGATCGTGGAAGAGGCAATGGAAGACCGTGCATACGTCACCACGGGACAAGCCTTGCTGAAGTTCATTACTTCGTCTTCGACCTTCGCGGCTTCGTGGTCTCTGAAGTCTCCTGCGTCTCCGGCCAACTAGGCTGGACGGCTTAGCCGAGGGATCGTCGCTCGCCTCAACCCTCAAAAAGGTGAGTCGACGGCCCGGGCGGAAACGAAAAGGGGGAGGCCTGCTATCAGGTCTCCCCCTTCTTTATTCACCATGCTGCAACGAATTCCAGAATGCAGGGGCAGATTTTCAACCATCCTTTCTACCCCCACGTTCTGGAGAAACCCGATGTGGAGCCCTATCCCGAGCTCTTCGTTACCGGACAGTGACGACGCGCAAGCTCTCTCGGGTTTCCCTGTGGCACCCCTGAAGGGGCCGCATGGGTCGGCCCCGCCGCAGGCCTTATCATGACACTGCCTGAACTCTTCCAAACCTTTCCCGACGAGAAAGCCGCCGAGCAATGGCTCGCCGCCATCCGCTGGCGGGGCCAGCTCTGGTGTCCGGCCTGCGGCTCCGACCGCTGGTACCACCACCGAACCCGGGATCCGCGCCAGGTGGCCATGCGCTACCGGTGCAAGGACTGCAAGGGGTACTTCAGCGTCCGCAAGGGGACCCTCCTGGGGCAGAACAAGACCAAGCTCAGGACCTGGGTATTGGCGATTCACCTCGTCTCCTCCGATATGTCCCTGAGGACATCCATGATGACATTGCATGAGGGATTGGGAATCTCCCGCGTCACGGCCTGGAGGATGGCGAAGATGATCCGGGAAGCCCTGGCGGCTCCCGGGGGGCCGCCGCACGGATGACAACGGCGTGTCCCACTCTTCCAAGGGCGAATCGATGACTTTCAAGAAGGGATTTCGGGTCCGGATGCGTGCCCTGTTTTTACCTCGGTTCCGATATTTCCCGTTATCGGAAGCTCCCAATACGGCGCTCAAGTCAATTTTTTTGGGCGTTTATGGCAGCGTTTTTTCTGGTGAAGCGCTTCGAGAACGCGATTGCCGAGCCAGGCTCGTCAAAAGGGTCGAGAGGCGACGCCGGGCATGCCGCTCGGCGCAGCCCGATCCAACATCGACGAGCTGCAGAGATGATCGGTGGGTAGTTCCGGAATGGCAGATTGGATTGATAGCAGGCCATCCGGCCAATCGAGAGGAGCAATATGAAACCGCATAGAATCCGCAGCGACGGCCGTCCCTGGGGCCGAAAGGGCAGCGCCCTGAAGGCTCTGCAAATTCGCAATCTCAAGGTGGATCTGTCCGCCGTCGAGATTGCCAGCCGCCTCCTCGAGCAGCAGGAGCCCCCCGACCCGGGCCGGCGTATCGTCAGCAACCCGAGGGATTGAGGCCGTCGGGTTCCTGAGGGGATGAAGATGCGGGCCGGAGTTGCTCTGGTTCGCCAACTCCGAGAGTGGGGACGGAGCCTGTGTCCCGTTCGGCCGGAACAGGGCCGATCTTCCCGTCTCCCGGGGTCACAGGACTCGGGGCGCCCTCCCTCCCATGCGCCGGACCCTTCCCGGCTGCTTCGCAATCATGCCGGCGGCGCTGATGACCTCCCGTATCAGCCCGGTTCGGCTGATACGTTCAGGATCCCTTCCCGTACCGGATCCGGGCCATGGGTCCACGGGAGGCAAGTTGCCCCCGGACATACCGGCCCGGCATGTGCGGCGAGGTCCAGCGTCCGGCTTGTTGGAACTCCACCAGGGAAGCTCCCCGAAGGGCCAGGGACTGAGCCGACCCGACCCGGAGCGAGTGCCCGGAGATTCGCCCACCGTCGATGCCGGCCTGCTTCGCCCTCTTCTGGATGACGTTCCGGATGCTTCGGGAACTGAGGGCCCCATCCTCCACGATGCCTCCGACCCGCACCGGCCGAAACAGGGGTCCTGAATTGAAGCCGGCGGCGGTCATCCAGGCGCGGACCCGCCTCATGGTGAGCGCACCCAGAAACAGGATCGTCCCTTCCCCCTCCTGGTCGGTCTTGGAACTGTGAATCGTGAGCAAGCCGGCGCCTCCATCGTCCTCCCGGATGTCGGCGCACTGAAGCGCGGCGACTTCGGAAACCCGAAGCATGGCGTCAGACATGATGGAGATCAGGGCGGCGTCACGGAAGGCCGCAAGAGAGCCCGTCTCGACGGCAGTGATGAGGGCGGCAATGACGTCCGCCATCTCCCAACTGATCCCTTCGACTTGACCCCGGCCCCTCCGGCGTCCCTCGCGCCGGAACCCGGCCAGGACCCGATCGGTGGCCGGCCCCACGGGTGAAGGCGCGCCGGTGGTCCTGGCCTGAAAGCGGACGGCTGCCACGACCATGCTGGCTGAGGAGGGGGAGCGGCCCCGATGAAACAGAGAGGCGAGGTAGCTGGCCAGCCAACCATCCGTGAGGCTGGCATCGTGTTTGTCCAGATAGTGCTGCAACCGCTGCAAGGCGCCTCGATAGGCGCGGCGCGTGTTCTTCGACAGGGACGCGGCGGCCAGCTCGACGACTCTCCCGGGAGCATCGGCCAAGGAAGATTCCGAAGCCGGGACGGCGGCTGCATCTGCTTTGATCCCGGAATGGCGGTCGGCTGGACAGGCATCGGCAGTTTGCGGTTTGAGCATAACGCTTCCATTTCTCCCCAATCGGGAACATCCGTTCAGCCCAGTAGCCGTGTCCGCCACCTCCAGGAGGAATCAGGGAGGGCAAGAAAAGATGGACTCGTGGATTCAGGTGAAATATCTGATAAAAGGATAGTAAAAATTTTGATCAGAGCTGAAAATGAAGCCTTGGACAAAATGGGATGATCTCCTCACGATCAAGAAATTCACCGTCGGACGCAGCGTCCCGGGCGCCTGCCGTGGAATTTCAAGCCACCCGAAATTGTTCCGGAACTGAATGACCTGGAATGTTTTATCCATGTTCTTTCTGTCCCCCCAATACGACGTTTACCCGTGGCCAGGCGCGTCCGGCGCCGGTCTCCGAAATGCGCTGAAAAAAGGATAGTATTTTTACATATAAACGGTGATTATTGGGTGATTAAGTTGACCATTAAGGTGATTTTCCAGTGATTTACTCTACCAATCGGTCCTCCTTTATGCAAACGAAGGTCGATCCGTCCCCCGCGCGGCGGAGAGCCAGAGCGCAGGGGTTCGTTGACCGGCTGTCGTCCCGAACCTATCCTGCCCACGGGAGGAGATATGAAAAGAGTTCTATTCGCTTGCCTGCTGGCCTCGCTGCCCGTACTGGGTGGACAGTCCTTCGTCAATATCGGGTCCGACCGCCAGCTCTTTCTGGACCGGGGCCTCATCGACGAGATGCGCGGCGCCGAGTTCGAGCTGCATCGGCCGGTTCTGCGGGAAGAGGTGCTGCGATACGAGAAGCCCTGGGAGGGGGATACATCCTGGCATCCCATCGTGATCCGGGACGGCGACCGTTTCCGGATGTGGTACCGGGTTTCCCAGGGCAACCATGACGGCGTGGCCCAGACGGCCTACGCCGAGAGCAAGGACGGGATTGGTTGGCAGCGGCCCTCGTTGGGGCTGGTGGAGTCGCAAGGCTCCACGGACAACAACCTGGTCTGGCCCACTCCCGGGAACCAGGGGATCAACATGTGCGTCTTCAAGGACCCGAACCCCGGGGTCCCGGAGGGGGAGAGGTACAAGGCCATCGTCCAGACCCGGGACATCCACGGACTGGTCTCGGCGGACGGGATCCGGTGGAAACCGATCCAGCCCGATCCCCTGATCCGGAGGCTCCAGGATCAGGTCAACGACGGTCCGCATGCCGCGTTCTGGGACCCCTGGCAGTCCCGGTACGTCATCTACAAGCGCGGCTGGTGGGGATCGACCCCGGAGAAACAGTTGGACGCCTCGGGAACCAGCGGAGAGGCCAACCGGACCATTCGCCGTTTCACCTCCCCCGACTTCCGCACCTGGGACGGCCCCGTATGGGTGGAGATCCCCTTCGGGACCCAACCCCGGGAACAGTTCTACAGCAGCGCCGCCATCCCCTATCCCTGGGCGCGAAACGTCTACCTCATGTTCCCCATGCGCTTCATCCTGGACCGGGGCGACGAGGGCTGGCCCTTCCCCGGCCTCTCGGACATCGCCCTGCTCAGCAGCCGCGACGGACTCCGCTGGCAGCGGACCTTTCGCGAGGCCTGGATCCGTCCCGGATTCGACGAGAACAACTGGCACGAGCGCGCCATGTCCTTCGGTTCGGGCCTGGTCCGGACCGCTCCCGGAGAGCTGTCCATGTACATGACCCACAACTACCGGACGCCCCACGCCCACATCCGGCGGGTGACGCTGCGGCAGGACGGGTTCATCTCGGTGCATGCCCCCGATCTGGGAGGAGAGCTCACGACGCGGCCGTTGAAATTCAAGGGGAGCCGCCTGCGGATCAACTACTCCACCTCGGTCACGGGATCGGTCCGGGTGGAGGTGCTCAACCACTTTTCACGCCCGGTGCTGGGCTTCAATCTGGAGGACAGTAGCGAGATCTACGGCGATGAGTTGGATCGGGTTGTGAATTGGGGGGAGAAGGAGGATCTGAGCGAGCTGGAGGGCCATGTGGTGCGCCTCCGATTCGTGCTGCGGGACGCGAATCTCTATTCGTTCCGATTTGGCGCGCCGTAGGGAGCGGCGGATTCCAACCGGGAGCGGGGGTATTCCTACCCCCGCTTCCGGGGGTTAGGGAGCGCCTCCCTTCCTGCCGGCCCCTGGGGAGCTTCTAAGAAAAAGACTGGGCGATTTCCAATCGCCCAGTCTTCGTTGCCAAGTTTGTCGCACCGGAGCTCGGCGGTCAGGAAACCGCCGCTCCTTTCCTTTTTCTGCCGGGCGTCCGCCGGCCCCCGGCCGGTGGGGGAGCTTCTAAGAAAAAGGAGGGGCGATTTCCTATCGCCCAATCTTTGTCGCCAAGTTTGTCAGTCAGGAGTTCGGCGATTGGAAATCGCCGCTCCAGTTCGGCGGTTAGGAAACCGCCGCTCCTTTCCTTTTTCTACCGGCATTTCGCCGGGCATGGGCCGGTGGGGAAGCTCCTACGCCTCCGGCCCCACGGGCGCCCAGCGGAAGCAGCCGTACTGGGACTCGTAGAGGTTGTAGTCGCCGGTGGCTCGGGCGATTTCCCACATCCGAGCCGCCACCTCCCGGCACAGGGACCCGCGGCTTCCGGCCAGGTTGCGCAGCTCGTGGGGATCCTGTTCCAGGTCGTAGATCTCGTCTTCGTCGAAGGTGTTGAAGACGTACTTGAAGTTGCCTCTCCAGAGAACCCGTTGGGTGTAGGCCATCCGTTGTCCCTGCATCTCAGCGTAGGCCTCGGACTCCCAACCGGAACCGTCTCCCCTCAGCAGCGGACGCAGCGACCGCCCGTGGCAGGAGAAGTCCTCTCCCAGCGTCAGCTCCGTCAGGGTCGGCGCCACGTCCAGCAGACTGACGATCTCGGGGACCTCCTGTCCCGGATTCACCCCGGGACCTTTCAGGATCAGGGGCACGCGATAAGCCTCCTCGAAGGCGGGGACCCCCTTGAGCATCAGCCGGTGGGCCCCCATGTAGTCACCGTGGTCCGACAGGAACAGCACCAGCGTATTCTCCGACTGGCCCGTCTCCTCCAGGACCCTCAGAATCCTCCCGATCTGGTCGTCGACGAGGGAACAGAAGGCGTAGTAGCAGACGGTGGCCTCGGCGAAATCGGACCACCGCATCTGGTCCCACACCCTCTGCATCCGCCGGTAGATGGCGGGACGGCCGGCCAGATCGTCCTGGAAACTGGGGGGAGGCGTCAGGGAACGGGCGTCGTAGCGGCGACGGTATTCCCGCGGCACGACGTAGGGATCGTGAGGACCGGCGGTGCTCAGGAAGAGGCACCACGGTTGGTCGCCGCGGGCCGGTTCATTCAGGAAATCGATCCCGCGCGAGAAGACGTAGTGCTCGCGGGTTCCCTCCACGGGCTCGTCCACGACGCCGTGCAGCAACAGGTCCCGGTAGCCGGGATGGCGAACCATCCCCTTGCGTTCCCAGCGGCGATCCGATTCGGGGAGTCCCAGGCTCCGGCGGCGCGCCAGGTAGCCGGCGTCGGGAACCCGTTGGCATCCCACATCGGCCGCCTCGAAGCTTTCCATCAGCTCGTACGAATCGAATCCGAAATCCTCCAGCCGATTGGAGCGCTCGATGTGCCATTTCCCGTAGTAGCCGGTGCGATACCCGGCGTCCCGAAGCTCCCGGCTCCAGAAGGGGAGTCCCGGCTTCAGGTCGGCGCGATAGGGCTCCACCGTATGGGTGCAGTCGACCATCCCGTGGCTGTGGGGCAGGAGCCCCGTCATCAGGCTCGCCCGGCTGGGCGAGCAGATGGGGTTGGAAGAGTAGGCGCGGAGAAACCGGGTTCCCTGAGCAGCCAGGCCGTCCAGGTGGGGGGTCCGGCAGGGAGAGGCGGGACCCACCGTGTCGGCTCGCTGTTGATCGGTCATCAGCACCAGAAGATTGGGACGGGGCATGGGCGGCCTCCCGCAGGCGCGGCGGTTTCCTAACCGCCGGTACTTTCGACATCAGAAAACGAGGGGGAACCGGGCGATTGGAAATCGCCCCTCCGAAGATCCCGCAAGATGGCGTGGGCCGCGTTGTGACCGGGCGCTCCCGAGACCTCGCCCCCCGGGTGGGTGCCGGCGCCGCAGAGCCACAGGCCCTCGACGGGGGTCCGGTACTCGGCCCAGCCCGTGAGCGGCCGGCGGGAGAAGACCTGGCTCGGCGTCATGTCCAGGTGGTGGATGTTGCCGGCGGTCAGGTAGACGCGGCGTTCCAGGTCCAGAGGCGTCAAGAGCATCCAGTCTGCGATGGCACGGCGAAAGTTGGGCGCATACGCCGTCACCGCGTCAATCAGCCGCTCTCCCGCCTCCTCCCGGCGTTCATCCCAATTGCCCCGGGCCGGACGGACCGGCGCGTATTCGGCGAAGATGGACAGGACGTGCTTGCCCGGCGGGCAGATGCTGTCGTCGTAGACGGAGGGGATCTGGATCGACATGACGGGCTGCCTCGAAGGACGGCCCCGCCGGGCGTCCCGCCAGGCGCGCCGCACGTAGTCGATGGAGGGGCCGATCCAGACGCGGGCCGTGATTCGCTGATCGTAGTCCCTTCCCAGCCAGGAGGAAAAGTCGGGCAATTCATCCATGGCGGCGTGGAACTTGAAGTACCCGATCTCGGTCCGCCGGCCGCGGACCCTACCGCGGAATCCCGGGGGGAGATGTTCCGGTTCGACCAGGTCCAGGAAGGTGCGCTTGGGGTCGGCGTTGGAGACGACCAGGCGGCTGCGGATGGTTTCTCCGCTGGTCAGTTCGACACCCCGGGCACGGCCGTCCTCCACCAGGACGCGGCGGACCTGGCACCCGGTGCGAATGGCGCCGCCCTGGCTTTCCAGGTAACCGGCCATGGCCCGCGTGACCGCGCCCATTCCTCCCTTGACGATGCCCACGATCCGCCGTTCGGGTTCCACGTCGCCCGGCAGGAAGGCCGCCGGCAGGGCGCTTCCGATGGACCGGGGGTCGCCATGGTCTCCGGAATGGATCATGGCGGCCCGGACGTGATCCGACTCGAAGTACTCCTCGACCAGATCGGCGTGGCTGGTGATCAGGACTTTCTTGAAGATCTCGAGGTTGCCCGTCTCCCTGGCCCTCCTCACCAGATCGATGTAGGCGGGAGGCGGCGTGAGCACGTAAGCGTGCACGATGGAATGGAACCGTTCCCACAACCGGTTCCATCGCCGGTAGCTCTCCGCGTCCCGGCGGGAAAACGCGCCGATGGCTTCCGCGTTGCGCTCCGCGTCCTGGTGCAGCACCAGGCGCCGGCCGTCGGGGTATGGGCGAAACAGGAAGGGATCGAGCTGAAAGACCTGGAGACCGTATCGGTGCAGTTCCAGGTCGTCCGCAACCTTGGGGTGCAGCGCGTAGAGCATGAAGGAGCAACTGGAGAAGTGGAAACCGGGAAAGAGCTCCTCGGTGACGCAGGCCCCGCCGACCATGGACCGCCGCTCCAGGACCTGGACCTCCAGGCCGGCCCGCGCCAGGTAACTCCCGGCGACCAGCCCATTGTGCCCCCCTCCGACGATGAGAACGTCGATATCATGCGCTTTCCCGCTGTCCGCTTTCATTCCCGTTCCTACGTCCCGGTCCCGGGCGGGGGGGGGGGGGGCCGCGGGGGCGCCCCCCGCCCCGCCCGCCACCGCCGCGGGCGAAGACAAAAAAAAAAAATTTGTGGTGTGGTTTTTTTTATAAAAAAACA
>JAPPLF010000066.1 GCA_028874215.1 Acidobacteriota bacterium | reverse complement strand
CGACCGCGTGCTGACCTGGTTCTGCTCCTACAGCCAGTCATCGTACGGACCCGGCGTGGCCATCGGAGTCCGGGTCGGCGGTTCCGGTGACCGGCTGCCCCACCCGGCCCCGGCGAGAAACGCGGTCTATGGGTCGCCCGGTCCGGACATGCGATAGCCGACGCCGCGCACGTTGAAGATGTAGGTTGGGTCGGCCGCGTCGTCCCCCAGCTTGCGGCGAAGCCTCCTGACCACCGCGCGCACCAACGCCGGGTCGCCGTAGCCCCGGTCCCGCCCGCTCCACGCCCGGCGGAGCAGGGAACCGTAGGCCACGACGCGCCCCGCCTTTTCCGAGAGCATGCGGAGCACTTCAAACTCGGTCGCCGTCAACTCCACGACATGCCCGGCCACGGTGACTTGGCGATCGTCGTAGCCGATGGACAACTCCCCGAGCTGGAAGGGTTCGGGAAAGGATCCCCGCCGCAACGCCGCCCGCACCCGCGCCGTCAACTCCGTCGGCGAAAAGGGCTTGACGATGTAGTCTGCGGCTCCCGCATCCAGGGCCTTGGCGATGGTCTCTTCCCTGCCGTAGGCCGATATGAAAATGACCGGCAGGTCCGCCATCTCGGGGACGCGCTCCATCAATTGAATGCCGTCGGTGCCGGGCAGCAGCAGGTCCAAGAGGACCAGTTGGGGCTTGTGCGTCCGCATGAGACCGGGCAATTCCCGCGGGTCGCCTGTAACCAGTGGCGTGTAGCCGGCCGCGGCGAGCACGTCCCGAATGTAGTGCAGCATCTGTGGATCGTCGTCCAACACGAGGATCCCGGCCCCCTCTTGCGCTCTCTGATTCGTGGTTAAACGGCTGTGGGTGACACTCTCTCCGGTTCCTTCGGCCACCGGCAACGTGAAGATGAACTGCGTGCCCCGGCCCACCCCGCCGCTCTCGGCCCAGATGCGGCCTCCGTGCGCCTCCACGAGCCCCTTGCAGATGACCAGGCCGAGCCCGGTAACGGCGCGGCCCCGGCCGCCGGCCGCGAGGCCGGTGTATTTCTGGAACAGGTATGGCAACCGGTCCTCCGGCACTCCCTCGCCCTCGTCGGCGACCGAGACCGCCACGTGGAGACCCTCCCGCACCGCGGCGACCCGGATCGGAAACGCATCGAACGAGTGCCGGGCCGCGTTGGACAAGAGGTTGTTCAGCACCTGCACGATGCGCCGCCGGTCGGCCATCACCGGAGGCAGATCTTCCGGCAGGTCGATGCGAACCGCGTGCCGGCTTCCGATGCTCAGGAACGTGTTCTTGGCCTGGTCTACCAAGCCGGCCAACTCCGCCGGCTCGGGCGAGACCGACAGTGTGCCCGCCTCGATGCGTCCCTGATCCAACAGGTCGCCGATCAGGCCGCGCATGTGATCGGCCTGCTCGTCGATGACCCGGAAGAACTGCAGCATCTCGGCCGGATCCGGAACCGGTGCGGTGCCCAGCACGGTGGCCGTCGAGCCTTTGATCGAGATCAGTGGCGTCCGCAGTTCGTGGCTCACCATGTTCAGAAACTGGGCCCGCATCCGCTCCAGCTCCTCCAGCGGCGCCAGATCCTGCATGGTGACGACCAGCGACTCGACCTTGCCGTCCGCCGACCGGATCGGCGTCGCGTTGAGCAGCGTCCTCACGCTCCGGCCGTCGGGGACCGAAAGCACGATCTCCTCGGCGCGCACCGTCTCCACGTCGTTCCGCCACTGTGCCGCCAACGGGAATTCCGCCAGCGCGACCTCTCGCCCGTCGGCGCGGCGGCACGTCATGATCTCCAGCAGTTGCTCCACGGAACCACCCGGCATCTGCAGGCCCCCGACAATCCGTTTCGCCTCCCGGTTGAACGACACCGGATCACCGGTCTTCGCGTCGAAGACCACCACCCCGACCGGCGAAGTGTCGACCAGGGCCTCCAGATCGGCCCGGGCGCGCTGCTCGTCCCGGTAGCTCCGTGCGTTGGCAATCGCCGTCGCCGCCTGTGCCGCGAACAGAACGAGAACCTCTTCGTCTTCACTCGTGAACTCCTGTTCGCCCCCGGTCTTAGCGAGAAAGAAGCTTCCCACGTGCGCGCCGCGATGGTGCATCGGTGTCGCCTGCATGGTCCGATACGGCAGCAGCTCGGTGGAAAAGCCCAGCGATCGGACGTAGCCGGGCAGGTCCGCGATCCTCACCGGGCCCGGAAGGTCCCGGAGGTGCTCGAAAAGCCGCCGCCCGTCGGTCCACACCTCCAGATTCCGCTTCTCATCCGCCGGTATGCCGGAACTCACGAACTCCTGGGGGTGACCCGCCCTGTCGACGGTGGTGATCACTCCGTGGCAAGCGGAGGTCAGGGAGCGGGCGCTGTCGACGGCCTCCTGCAGGACGGTGGCGAGATCGAGACTCGAGCTGGCGCGAAGCACCGCTGCGTACAACTTGGAAACGCGATCCCGCAACGCCTCGATCTCCGGCTGAATCTGGTCAGAATCCTTCTCCATTGTCTCCCCTGATCGGTGTCCCGGCGCGCCTCGGCTTGCGGTCAACGGGCCGGGCATCGCGCAGTTGGCCAAAATACCACGGTATTATCACAAACAGAACGTGATCTATCCTTATAATACCACGAATGGGTCGGTATCATATGCCTTAATGGCGTTGCTTGATCCTCTCTTGGTCTACAGCCGGAAGTTGCACCGACAACTCGGGGCGGCGAGCCCCCGGATGAGTAGAGCCTTCGATGGGCCGGCAGGTGTTCTCGTCACAAGGTGGTTTCCACTCTCTCTCCACCTACCTTCCCGAGCGGCTGCCGGTCCTCCAGTTGGGCGGTGGCAAGTCAGCCGGTTCAAGCTCCCGAGTGCTAGCTTCCTCTTGTTTGATCCGGCCTCCAATTACTTGCCGCCGCCCCCCGAGATCCGGCGGCGAATCCGTCATGGGTAGAAGGCCGTCATCCTCGGACGGGGACTGGGAAATCTTACGGAACTCCACGGAGGAGGGTTTCCTCGCCGCCGTCGGCGGCGGCAGGGGGCAGGTCCTGGCCGTCCTTTGCTGGTACGAAGGTCCTGATTCACTTGGCACGAATTACGGCGATGGCGACGACCAATCCAGTCACTCTCAACCGGCGAGATCCTGGAATCGAAGGGGGGTGAGATGAATCGCCCATGTGAATCGATCGGGAGCACTCTCTTTTCGAAGGCCTCCGGCTGGGAGGCCTTCACGGCCGGCGTGCTGACCCTGGCCACCCTGACCGTCCCCGGCGCATTCGCTTCGGACACGCCAACGAACGCAATCAACGAGATATCGACCACTGCGCGCAATCAGATCCTCGTGGAACTCCGGACCGGGGACACCACTCCCGCCAACCTGTTCGACCTGAACGGAAAAACGCTGGTCTTTACGCCGGACGGCGGCGGACAGTATTCCCAAGAGATCACAGCCCTCCAGTGGGAGGAAGACATCGGAATGCCGGTGGGCGACGGGGACAGGATTTCGCTGGAGAACTTTGACTTCGATTTTGCCGGTCAGAGGTGGGACGCTTTTTTTGTCAACAGCCATGGCGTGGTGACTTTCGGAGGACCGCTGAGGGAACCCTGGTGGGGTGGCGAGCCGCTCCGCGAAATCGCCAACCGTTTCATCACGGCTCCGACCATCAGTCCACTGTTCTGGCCGGTTGTGCGCTGGAACGTCGTCAATGTGGTCAAGTGGGCGTACAACGCCTCGCTCCTGAATGTCGCACATTGGCCGGACCGGGTGGTTGTGACATGGATCACGACGTACAGCAACTATTGGGTGCATGACGTCCCACCGGAGAGACCCGCCCGAGTCCAAGCCGTTTTGCGGGCCGATGGCAAAATCGTGTTCAGCTATGTCGACGTCAGTTTCGACCATGGCATCGTTGGCGTGTTTCCGGACTCCGGAACCCAGCCTGCAACGATCGATCTGTCGCAATCCGACAGCCGTGTCCTGCGGACGCCCGGTGAGGTATTTCATTACCCAAGCCGGCCTGATCTTGGTGAAATCTCCTGCCGCATCATTGACGCTCTCGGGGACAACTTCGATCTTTTCGTCTTCCACAGCGCGTCCCCCTTCGATGGAGACGGGCAATCGTGGTGTTCCGTCGGAGAACATGCCCAAGGAATCGGGTTGCGGGGTCCTCCTTCGTCCCATCTGCCGTGTGGCGAAAGTCGTGTCAAGGGCCAAATGTGCAATGTCCTGTGGATGCAGTCTCACAATGTCTTCGATGCGAGAAGGAACCGCCCGTTCAGAGGCGCCAAGTACATCTTCACCCACGAAGTTGCGCACACTTGGGGTGCTTTTGTCTCGTACGACAGGGACGGGCAGCGCCAGCAGTTGTCCGAAGGTCCCCACTGGCCGCGTTGGCTTCATACGCCGGCAGCATTCCATCCCCCCGGCAATCCGGCGGATTTCGGCTTTTCGGTTCTGGGCGGTTTTTATTGGCGCGACAACGGGGACGGCACGTACACGTCCGAATTCGGCCGATGGGGCAACCTCGCCTTCTCCTGGCTCGACCTCTATCTCATGGGATTGGCGGCGGCGAGCGAAGTTCCGGATCTGTTCATCCTGCGCAACCCGAAGCCGGTGGACGGCAGGAGACCCACGTACAGGGCAGAAAAAGAGACCATTTCAATCGAGCAGATCATCGCGGCCGAAGGCCCGAGGAAACCAAGCGCGGCACAGTCGCAAAAGGACTTCAACGCCGGGTTCGTCTATTTGCTGGAGGCGGGTCAGGCTCCCTCCGGGAGTCTGCTGGATCTACATGCGAGGCAGCGCGATGAGGTGGTCGACCATTGGGCCCTCATCACAGGCGGAAGATCCCGGCTCACCACCAGTGTCGGACCCCGGATCACCAAGGAATTTTCGCATTTTGCCAACGGCGTATGGAACGACCAGTCGACCACCTCCGATCTGGTGCTGGTGAATGTCGCCCCCTCGACAATCTCCCCGACCGTCTACTTCTACAATCCGATGGGAAAACTCATCGACCCGAGTCAAGTGGTGGACGTGACTGACGATCTCGAGACCACGGTGGACGGAGGCGTCACGGCGGCGATCGTGTCCTCCGGCGAGTTGACGATCCCGACCCACGGACGAGGGCCGTTGATGACCGGCTCGGTGAAGGTGATCTCCGACGGTCTCATCGGCGGAGTCCTGCGCTTCAACGACTCGGTGGCCGGCGTCGCCGGCGTGGGGGCAGGACGTCCCGTCAACGATGCCGTCTTCCCCGCCCGCCGCCAAGTGGGCGGCATCAACACCGGGGCGGCGATTCGGAACCCGGAAACGGAACCGATGACGGTGACCTGCCGGTTGATGCAAGGGGGCGAAGTGTTGGAGACGGCGAAGATCAAGCTCGAGGGCGACGGCCAGAAAGCGCAGTTCATCCACGAGTTGTTTCCGGACACCGATACATCCGACTTCGTGGGCTCGGTGCGATGCGCCGCTCCTCCGGGCAAGAAGTTCACCGGAGTGGCCTTGGAGCTGGACGCCGGCAGCCGCATCTTCACCACGCTGCCTCTGATACCGGTGGGGGATGTTCATCAGGACACCAACCTGCACTTCGCGCACTTCGCCGCCGGAGATGCCATCACCTCCGACCTGGTATTGGTGAACGTGGGTGCGGCCGCCGTCCGTCCGGCTATCTATTTTCACGATCCCCAAGGCCGTCTCGTGGAGGCCGCAACGGTCGTGGAGGTGACCGGCGATCTGAAAATCACGGACGAAGGCGCATTGACCCTCGCGACGGGGAAGATCCCGCCCCTGGGCGAGTGGACGGTTTCCACCGCCGGGACCGGAAAACTGACGGTCGGCTCGGTGAAGGTCGTCTCCGACGGTCCCCTCGGTGGGGTGCTGCGCTTCGACTCTCCGTCCGGCGTGGCCGGCGTGGGGGCCAGTCAGCCGGTTGCAGCCGCCGTGTTTCCGGCCCGCCGCCAAGTGGGCGGCATCAACACCGGGGCGGCGATTCGGAACCTGGAAACGGAGCCGATGACGGTGACCTGCCAATTGATGCAAAAAGGGGTGGTGCTCGAACGGAGGGAGCTCACGTTGAAGGGCAACGGCCAAGCGGCTCGATTCGTCGACGAGATGTTCCCCCGATCAGACACTTCCGGATTCGTGGGCTCGGTGCGTTGCACCGCTCCGGAGGGCGGGAGGTTCGCCGGAGTGGCCCTGGAATTGGATGTCGTCAACCGCATCTTCACCACGCTGCCCCTGGTGCCGGTTCCGAGGTGAGGCCGCTCCGCACCACCGGACAATCGTCCGGGATGCGGGAACGGCCGCATTCCGTGATGACTGTTGCCACGGGCTGTTCGAAATTCTCGGATGCCTGCGCTCCTGCACTCTATTGTTGGGAGAAGTGCGTTACTTCCGTCCCGACCGAATCGCTTCCACCAGCCAGGAGTCCAGAATCAGTTGGCCGACGTGGTAGAGCACACAGGGGATGGGGACAAGGCCGAAACCGGGCAGGAACTCGGTCGAAACGTACAGGGCCGCCGGCAGGGTCTTCTGAGAGCCGCAGAAAAGGAGGGCCGTCCGGTCTCTCCGGTTCCAGCCCAGGGCTCGTCCCAGGATCCAGCAGAGTGCCGCGGCGGCCGCATGGACCGCGACAGTGGCCAGGCTGACGGCAGCCAACTCCCAACCGGACATTTCCCCTCGTCCCGCTTCCACGTCGCTGACCCCGGAGACGACGGCGCCGGACACGGCCAACAGGATCAGGAGGCGGGATGCGTCGGACAGGGTCCCGGCGTGCCGATCCACGGCGCGAACCACGGCTCCGGTCAGTCGCAGTCCCTGACCCAGCGCCAAGGGCGCGAGCACCACCAGCGCGAATCCCGCCATCATCTCTTCCAGGCTCAGCGTCATGAACGTCCCGATGGTGAGGAAGAGAATCAGCGGCGTGAGGAGAAATCCCAGACCATTGCCGGCCACCACCAAGACCAGGGCCAGGGCGGCGTTGCCCCGGGCCATGCGGGTCCAGATGATGCTGGAGGCCAGGGTGGTGGGCATGGCGCTGATCACCAGAATGCCCAGGGCCAAACTCTGGTTGGTCTCCAGCAGCAGCCTCGACGCGCCGAAGCCAAGGACCGCGACAACCCCGTAGCCGATGAAGACTCCGGTGAGGACCCGGCCCGGCCGGCGCAGCGAGTCGAGGATCCGGCGTCCGTCCAAGGTCAGGCCATTGATCAGCATGACCGCGGCGACGTTCAAACCCGGATCGATGTAGGTGTGGAGCGGACGGAGGGCCTCGGGCCAATAGACGGGGACGGCGACGGCCAACGCCAACGCCAGCAGGAACCAGTGTCTGGCCAGGAAGGGCGGAGCGGTCCAGCTACCCACCCAGATAGAGTTCCGTCGGATGGGAATTGAGCCGCCGGGGACCGTTTTCCGTCAGCCAGTAGGTGTTCTCGATCCGGAGGCCGCCCTGCAGTTGAGGGTTGTAGAAACCGGGCTCGATGGAGATGACGTCGCCGAGTCGAAGGACGTGGTGGCTGCCGGGCACCAGGCGCGGATTCTCGTGCCCCCCCATCCCGACTCCGTGGCCCAGATGATGCCAGAAGGTGCCGGCGGAAAGCGGGTCCCGCTCCAGGAACGCGCGAATCGTCTCGTACGCCTCCCGCGCCGGCCGGCCCGGTTCCAGCAGGCTCTCGGCCAGTTCCAGCGCCGCCGTGACGATCTCCCATCCCCGCTGCTGAAGGTCCGAGGGAGGCCCGACGGTGAGGCTCCTGCAGAGGTCGGCGCCATATCCCCAACACTCGGGGAAGAGATCGTAGGGGCTGAGGTCCCCCGCCTCCAACGTCCGGTCGACGGGCGGTCCGCCACTCGTGGTGCTGCGGGGTCCCGTGGCAAAATCGCCGCCGACCCGAATCGGCTCTCCGGCATTTTCGATCATGGCGGAAACGATCTCGATGTAGACCTCCAACTCCGAGCGGCCCGGAGACAATACCTCCCGCGCCCGGACGTAGCCCGCCTCGGCCACGGCGGCGATTCGTTTCAGGACCACGATCTCGTCCGGGTCCCGCCGGCGTCTCAGATCGTCCAGCTCCGGAGAGGCGTCCCGCACCGTCGAAGCCGGGAAGAGGTCCTCCAGCAAACCCAACGCCAACCCGTTCGACGCCTCCTTGTCGGTCCCGATGGATGGCGCCGACCGGCCCTTGAGCCTGGGCGCCAGAGCATCCACGGCTTCCATCCAGGGCCGGTCCAGGACCCGCTTGGCCGAATAGCTCGCGAAGGGCACCACCTCGGCCCGGGCGGGGGCCTCCTGGGAGTCGGTCGCCAGGAGCGGTGTCCCCTGCCGTTCGATCCAGAGCAGGACCGGATGGCCGGGATCGACCACCACGGACTGGAGGTGCCGGACGTTTCTCGAGTCGGTGAGCAGGAGGGCATCCCACTTGCGCTCCTCCATCAACCGCCGGACCCGCCCCAACCGTCCGATGCAACCTTCTGCCGTCAACATGGTTTCAGGCCGGTCATTGTATAGGAGCCAAAAACAAAAGTCGCCGCAGCCATCGACCGGGTCCGGCCCCGCTTCGGACCGCAGAGGGTGGGCGCAAGGGGCACCCCTACCAAATAATTTTTCCCTGCTATAGACTCGGCTGCCGTCATGCCCGAGAAAATGGTCGCGGTCCGCAAGATGCAGCCGGGGAGAGGTTTCGACGTGGTGGAGGTGCCGCTTCCGGAGCTGGAGCGGGACCAGGTCCTGGTAGGCGTCGAGGCGGCCAGCATCTGCGGGACGGATCTCCACATCTGGAATTGGGACGACTGGAGCGCGCAACGAATCCGGCCCCCGTTGACCCTGGGCCACGAATTCTCGGGAACCGTCGTGGACGTGGGCAAAGCGGTGAGCCGGGTGCGGGTGGGAGACTACGTCTCCGCGGAGAGCCACATCACCTGCGGCATGTGTTTCCAATGCCGGACCGGCCAGGCCCACATGTGTCCCTCGACCCGAATTCTCGGCATCGCCATGGACGGGGCCTTTGCGGAATACGTGGCGGTTCCGGAGAAGGTGATCTGGCAAAACGACCGGTCCAAATTGTCTCCGGAGGTGGCCAGCCTGCAGGAGCCGTTCGGCAACGCCGTCTTCGCCACCAACGCCCATGACTTGTCGGGCCAGAGCGTCGCCATTCTCGGGTGCGGCGCCATCGGCCTGTTTTCCGTCGGGATTGCCCGCGCTTCGGGGGCAGCCCGCATACTGGGCGTCGACCTGAACGACTATCGCCTGGGCCTGGCCCGGAAAATGGGAGCCCACCAGGTTCTGAACGCCACCGGGGCCGGAGGCGCGCAGGGGATCGCCGATTGGCTGGTCCGGAACAACGACGGGCTGGGCGTCGACATCGTCCTGGAGATGAGCGGCGCGCCGTCGGCCATCGACGCCGCCTTTCGCGGTGTCCGGAACGGGGGACGGGTCACCTTGTTCGGGATCCCCTCGAATCCGGTGCAGATCGACGTCGCCGAACAGATGATCTTCAAGAACCTGACGGTTCTGGCGCTCCACGGACGCCGTATCTTCGATACCTGGTACCGCACCCGTTGGCTGTTGGAAAGCGGGGTCGTGGACCTCACGCCCCTGATCACGCGGCAGTTGGGACTGGAAGACATCCACCAGGCCATGGAATTGCTGGCCAGCGGCGAAGCCTGCAAGATCATCCTGCGTCCCGGCGCCGATTACTCCCACTACTCCGGAGCGTCGGTCCAGGAGACATCCGAGACCACCGCCGCGAGAGGCGCGATACACCTGTAGCTTCCCCCTCAGACGGAGAACCCATGCCCTATCAAGCGGTGAAATCCTGGCTGGAAGGCGAACTCCAGGAAATCCGGGATTCGGGCCTCTACAAGAACGAGCAGGTCATCCTCACGCCTCAGGAGCCGCGCGTCCGGACCCGGGACGGGGACGTCGTCAACTTCTGCGCCAACAACTACCTGGGCCTGGCCCATCACCCCGAGATCGTGGCCGCGGCCCGGGAGGGTCTGGACAGCCACGGCTTCGGAATGGCTTCAGTCCGTTTCATCTGCGGGACCCAGGACATCCACAAGGAACTGGAGGCGGCCCTTTCCGGATTCCTGGGGACCGAGGACACGATCCTCTACACCTCCTGCTTCGACGCCAATGCCGGCCTGTTCGAAACCTTGCTGGGACCTGAGGACGCCATTCTCAGCGACGCCCTCAATCACGCCAGCATCATCGACGGAATCCGCCTCTGCCGGGCTCGGAAAAAGGTCTTCGGTCACAGCGACATGGAAGACCTGGAACGCAAGCTCAAGGAGACCCGGGACTGCCGCTTTCGCCTCATCGCCACCGACGGCGTCTTCAGCATGCAGGGCGACCTGGGACGCCTGGCGGAGATCTGCGATCTGGCCCGCACCTATCAGGCGCTGGTGATGGTGGACGATTCCCACGCCACCGGATTTTTGGGGGACACGGGGCGCGGCACCCCCGAGGCGTTGGGGGTGATGGATCGGGTCGACATTGTCACGGGCACCCTGGGGAAGGCCCTGGGAGGAGCTTCCGGCGGATTCACCTCGGGCCGCAAGGAGATCATCCGTTACCTGCGGCAGCGCTCCCGGCCCTACCTCTTCTCCAACACGGTGGCGCCCCCCATCGTCGCCGCCGCTCTCAAGGCGCTGGATCTGATTCAACAGGACGACAGCCTGCGCCGGACCCTGCATGAGAACACCCGCTATTTCCGGACGGGTCTGACCCGGCTGGGCTTCGAAGTCATCGAGGGAAGCCATCCCATCGTTCCCATCATGATCCGGGACGAGGTCAGGACGGTTCGGATGGCCCGCGCGGTCAACGCCCGCGGCATTTTCGTCGTTGGATTCAGCTTTCCGGTGGTCCCGCGGGGAGAGGCGCGAATTCGAGTCCAGCTTTCCGCGGCCCATACGCGGCAGGACCTGGACCGGGCCCTGGCCGCGTTCCGCGACGCGGGCGTGGAAACCGGGCTGTTGCAAGACTGATGGCTCTTGAACCGGCAGGAAAGGTCGCGCTGATCACGGGCGCCGCCCAGGGAATGGGCAGGGCCGTGGCGGAAAGAATGGCGGCCGCAGGCGCCCGGCTGGTGCTCAACGACCGGAATCCGCAAACCCTTCAGGCAACGGCCGCAGCCCTGGAGGGGAAAGCCGCCGGGGTGGAGGCCGTGGCCGGCGATGTCTCATGCAGCCGCGACGTGTCGCGCCTCGTGGAGCGGGCGTTGGAACGCTTCGGCGCCATCCACATCCTGGTCAACAACGCGGGGGTCCTGAGGCCGACGGCGGTCATCGAGATGGAAGAGGAGGAATGGGACTGGGTCGTGAACGTCAATCTCAAGGGCACCTACCTCTGCTCGCGAGCCGTGCTTCCCGTCATGCGCCGGGAAGGATGGGGGCGGATCGTCAACTTCTCGTCCACGGCAGGCAAGAGCGTCAGCACCCTCGGCGGCGCCCACTACACGGCCGCCAAAGCCGGCGTGCTGGGGTTCACCCGGCACCTGGCCAAAGAAGAAGCCCCCTACGGGATCACGGTCAACGCAGTCTGTCCCGGACTCATCGACACCGAAATGGTGCGGGACACCATCGATCCGGAGCGCATGCAATCGTACGCCCGGAGCTTCCCCATCTCCCGCCTGGGGAAGCCCGCCGAGGTCGCCGAGCTGGTGGCCTTCCTGGCCTCGGACCGCGCCGCCTACATCACCGGCGCCTCACTGGACATCAACGGGGGAGACCTGATGATCTGACCCTCGGGAGACGCGAAATGAAGATGACCTGGGAACAAAGAGACTACGACCTGGAATTCTTTCACCGGGAGCTGGATTCGTTCGTCCCCGACACGATCTTCGACGCCCACGCCCACCTGTACGAGTTGTGGCACTGGAAGGTCCAGACGGCTTTGGCCGTTGGTCCCCACAAGGCGACCCTGGAGGTGTTTCAGGAACAGATCCAGTGGATCACGCCGGGCCGGGAGACCCACGGACTCTTTTTCGGAGGCGGCCTCTACGAGCCGACCTACCGCGCATCCAATGAGTTCCTGGCCCGGGAAGCCGCCAAGGATCCCAAGTCGCGAGGACAGTTGATCGTCTCCCCGCGGCAGGATCCGGAGGAATTGCGGCAGGAAGTGCGGCGCCTCTCCATGGTGGGGCTCAAGGTCTATCATCTCTTCGTCGAAGACAGGCCCTCGTCCCAGGACGCGGAGATCGAGGAGTTCCTGACCGAGGAGCATGTACGCATTGCCCATGAGGAAGGGCTCAGCGTGACGTTGCACATGGTCAAGCCCCGATCTCTCGCGGATCCGGCAAACCAGGCCAGAATCCGCTACTACTGTGAAAACTATCCCAACATGCGGTTGATCCTGGCCCACGCCGCCCGGAGCTTCAATCCTCACCACACCATCGAGGGGATCCATACGCTGAAGGGAATTCCCAACGTCTGGTTCGACACCTCGGCCGTCACCGAGGCCGGCGCCTTCGAGGCCATCGTGGACACCTTCGGCCACGAACGGCTGCTCTGGGGATCCGACTTTCCCATCAGCCATTTTCGAGGCCGTTGCGTCGGAATCGGAGACCAGTTCCTTTGGCTCTACGAGGACACTTTCGACTGGAAACGGATTTCTCACGTCGAGATCCAGCCCTACCTGGTCGGCATGGAGTCCCTGCGGGCCGTGAAGCTGGCCGCCATGCGGCTCCGCCTCACCGACTCCCAGGTCGAGGATGTTTTCTGCAACAATGGCCGGAAAATGTTTGGCCTGGACTGAGAATCAGGGCCGTGCAGCCGACCTGAAGGAGGGCATGACCGACCGGGAGATACTGGAGAAGCTCGAGGAACTGCTGGCCCGCCTGGAGATCGACCTGGTGCGGGAGCCGGGAGAATTTTCGGGCGGCCTGTGCCGAATCGGAGGGGAGATTCGATTTATTCTGAACCGGACGCTGCCCTTGCCGCAGCAGATCGGAATCCTCTGCCGCGACCTGGCGACGGTGGACCTTTCCCGGGTTTACGTTCTGCCGGTGCTGCGGGAGATGATTCAGGCCGCCGCGCCGCCGGGTCCGTCTCTTGACCGTCCCTCATAGTGCGGGGGCACCGCGCCGAAAGGAGATCATGGTGAAACTTCGACCGAACAGGGTGAAACAGAAGCTGGCCGCCGGCGAGAACGTGTATGTGATCAGTGGGTTGGGCAGCCCCGATGAGATCGATCAGTTTGGAACCGTGGGTTTCGACGGGGTCTGGCTGGAGGCCGAGCACGGCTCCGTGGACTTCGCCGACATACCGGACCTGACCCGCGCCTGCGACATCTGGGGAATGACCTCGATCCTGCGGGTCAACCGGAACGTCCAGTCCATCATCTACCGGGGGTTGGACCGGGGTGTCCAGGGAATCGTCGTTCCCCACGTCAACACCCGGGAAGAAGCCGAGAACGTGGTCCAGGGCGGGAAGTTCGCGCCCATCGGCCAGAGGGGACTCTACGTCAGCCGTCAAGGCTACGGCGTCCCCGACTACTTCGAGGCCGCCAACGATCAAATCCTGCTCATGGTGCTCATCGAGGATATCGTGGCGGTCCGGAACCTGGACGAGATCCTCAAGGTGGACCACATCGACGTCTTCTTCGTGGCTCCCAGCGATCTGGCCGCCTCCATGGGCCTCATCGGGCAGATTGACCATCCCGAGGTGCAGAAGACCATCGACACCACCCTGGCGCGAATCCAAGAGGGTGGGCGGGTCGCGGGCACCCTGACGACGAACGACACCATTGCCCGCTACGCCGCCGCGGGCGTCCGCGTGTTCCTGACCGGGCCCTCACCCTGGATCGCGGCCGGCGCCAAGGAGTTCCTGCGGCTCGGCGCGCCGCCGCCGGCATGACGTGAGGCCCTGCCGGCGCATGGTGCCGCCTCCGATCGACTATCATGGAACGGCCGTGCTAGGCGGGGTGTTAGCGGTACCCTGATTCCCTGTCGTCCAGGGAGGACTCGCAAGCCGCTGCAGCGAGGCTGACGACTCCGCTGAGGGTCGCCCCCGGTGAGCCACTCCGTTTCGTGCGGCGGTGTTGAACGTGGGGTCCTCCACAACGGGCGCCCGTGAACCTGGTCAGATCCGGAAGGAAGCAGCCATAAGCGGGAAAGCGCGTGTGTCGGAGGGTTGCTCGACGGGAGCCGCGCGCGCGTTTCGGACCTCAGCGGAAGACTCGAAGCGGAGTGCACGGCCAGCAGGTTTTGTTCCGACAGGAGGAGTCTCGAGACCCGCCGGCTCAGGGTCGCGGTCGCGAACGAGTCTTTCCATGACCGAAGTGGATTCCGGAAGCCGGTTCAGCGTTCTTCACGGTTCGGCCTCCTTGAGCCCCGGCGAACCGGTGGTGGCCGGTTCCATGGGAACCTGGCGGATCCGCTACCGGGTGGGGAAATACGGCATCGACGACGGAGGAAGAATCCGTGTCGTCAGGCGTTTCGTGAGTGACTGGGGCACACCCCAGACACAACGGCCGGGCCAGGCCGACTTCCTGACCGTCTCCACCTCGGGCAGTGCGCGGGTCACGGCCTCTTGTGATCCGCAGGCCCACGTTCGACCCTGGCAGAAGTCCATGACCGTCTCCGTGAAGGACGGGTATCTCCGGGAGGGAGACACGGTCACGCTGGTCCTGGGCGACACCTCGGCAGGCGGGCCGGGCGCCCGGGCGCAGACCTTCTGCGAGCCCCGGTTCGAGTTCAAGGTCCTGGTGGACTGCTTCGGAACGGGCTCGTACGTGGAGCTGGAGCCGGCCGGCAGCGTCCCAATTGTGGGCGGTCCGGGGGCCGAGCTCCAGTTGATGGTTCCCACAGACGTGGTCCTGGGCATCCCCTTTCGAGTTTCGGTCCGGGTCCTGGACCAATGGGGAAACCCGGCGGACCGCTACCAGGGCGTGCTGGAGACCGGCGGCAGTGCGAAACTCTTCTATGGCCTGCCTTCCCGGTTGACTCTCGACCGCACCGATCAGGGAATTCTCTGCCTGGACGGCATCCTGGCCCGGGAGCCGGGAATCTATCGAATCGAGGCGGAGGACCAAAAAACCGGCCTGAAGGCCGTCAGCAATCCGCTCTTCGTGAAGCCGCACCAGCCCCGGCGGCGCCGGTTCTGGGGAGATCTCCATGGCCAGAGCGAGGAGACGGTGGGGACCCTGACGGTGGGCGAATACTTCACCTTCGCCCGCAACAAGGCGTTGGTGGACTTCGCGGGCCATCAGGGAAACTGTTTCCAGATCACTCCGGGTGTCTGGGACCGGATCCGCGAAACGGTCAGGCGCTTCAACGAGCCGGGGCGGTTCGTCACCTTTCTGGGCTACGAGTGGTCGGGCCTGACGGCCGGCGGCGGCGACCGGAACGTCTATTTTCGAGGCGGCGACGGGCCCCTGCACCGGGCCAGCCGCTGCCTGATCGCGCCGGCAGGCCAGGATGAAGACCCCGAATGCTATCCCGTCGAGGAACTCTACCGGCAACTGGGAGCCCGGAACGACGTCCTTCTGGTTCCCCATGTGGGCGGCCGCTGGGCGGACCTGGACTCCTTCGATCCCGGCTTGGAGCCGCTGGTGGAGATCTACTCCTCCTGGGGTGAATTCGAATGGCTCCTGAACGACGCGTTCGATCGCGGCCTCAGAGTCGGGATCAGTTGCGGCAGCGACGATCACAAGGGCAGGCCCGGCGCCAGCTATCCGGGGGCCGGCACCTTTGGAGTCCAGGGTGGATTGCTCTGCGTCTGGGCTTCCGAGCTGACTCGCGAGAGCCTCTGGGAAGCCCTTCGCGAACGCCGCTGCTACGGCACGACCGGAGCCCGCATCGCACTGGAGTTCGAGACCTCCGGCGGTGTTCCCATGGGAGGCGAGGAGCGGACGCAAGGCCTTCCCCGCTTCCGGGTGCGGGTCGAAGGCACGGGTGAGGTGGAACGCATCGAGCTGCGCCGGGGAACGGAGTGCGTGGACGCTCTTCCTCGAGGTCCCGGGATTCCCTGCTCGTCCGATACCGTCCGGATCGCCTGGTCGGGCGCCAGGAACCGCGGCCGGGACCGGGCCGCTTGCTGGGACGGCTCCGTGGAGGCCGTAAGAACCCGAATCGTCGCGGCCAAGGGCTACGCCTTCGACTCCCCGTCAGAAGGGATCCGGGAGGCCGGGCCGCAGCGCGTCACCTGGGAATCGGTGACCAGCGGCGATGCCGACGGCATCCTGTTGAAGCTGGACCCCGCCGACTCCGGCGTGCTCCGTTTCAAGACCGGGCGGATCCGATTCGACATCGACCTGGAGAAGTTGGCGGACATTCCCGTGACCTGGCCGGCCGGGGGAATGGACCTGAAGGTCCAGGCCCAGCGCGAACCCCTGGGGCTCGGCCGGAGCGTGGAGGCCGACTTGAAGGACCCGGCCGCACCCGCCGGACCGACACCCTACTACGTCGTCGTGCTCCAAAAGGACGGCGCCAAAGCCTGGGCCTCTCCCATCTGGGTTTCGCCGGGTCGGTAGCCTTCTTGCCGGGCGATTGGGAAATCGCCCTTCCCGACTCCATCGGGGAATCGGGAAGCGTCACCGCGGTTGCATAGACTAGCCGCATGATCAACTCGGTTCGCATCCACCGGCGTTGCCGGTCCGGAACCCGCCGTCTGCTTCTCGCCATCAGCGCCGGCTGGGTCGCGCTGCTGTTGGCCTGCTCGCCGGGAAGCCGCCTGGACGCCGCCACCGACATCACTCTGTTCGGGGCCTGGGCTCCCGGTGGAAATCTGGCCACCATCGACGTGCGGGATTTTGCCGGATTCGGCGCAACCTTCGAGAGATACTTCGCCATCATCGGCTTCGAGAACACCTTTGCCTACTACAATCGTCCCGCGGATCTCACCGGGACCGGCGACGCCGGCTTCGCCCTGACCAGCGGCCTGACTCTGAACATCCCCTTCTCCGGAAAATTCGGCTACATCGCCGCCGGAGGCGGGCTCTTCCGCAAACAGAGTTCCTTGTCACTGGACCAGGGGACAAGTTTCCTGAGCAACATCGGCGGCGGCGTCAAACTGCGCAAGCTTGCAGGCGCCCTGGGCCTGCGAATCGATTACAGGCGCTGCCGAATCTCCAACGTCCGGGGGCTGGCCTACGGATTCAACCAGATCTCCGCTGGCCTGATGGTGAGCTTCGACTGATGGCGAATCAGGACCTGCCCGAATTCCTCCAGAGGGTGGTCGAGCGCTACCCTCAGGTATGGGACGATTACGGCTGGCTCAGCCGGACGGTCGGCGAGGTCGAAGGCCTCGACGTCCGCTCTCAACGCCTGGTCAAGTTGGGGATCGCCATCGGCGCCGGACGAAGGGGAGCCGTTCACTCCCATGCCCGCAAGTGCAGGAAGGCAGGCCTGAGCAACGCCGAGATCTACCATGCCGCACTCCTTGCCATCACCACCGTTGGCTGGTCCGGAGGCATTGCCGCGCTCTCATGGATCAACGATGAACTCGGCGAACTCTGAACCTCGCCGGCCAGCGGTCGAGACGGTTTGGGGGAGTAAGACTCCTGGCGGAGACGACTAGTGAATCGTTTCGGCAAGGCGGCCTTCCAATTCGGGCCGCAACTCCACCATGCGCTTTTCGATAGCCTCCCGGATCCTGTAGCTGGCCGCCGCCATGGCTTCGAGAAGGCGATCCAGATTGGTGCTCTGTTCCAACTCCCGGGTGTCCCCCTGATTGAGCGTCACCAGCATCTGTGTCACCACCGCCATCAAACGAGCCAATAGAAGGCCCAGTTGCGGTTCCAGGACATCCGGGTCGACTCCACGCTGGTCCAGCCTGCGGAGCCAGCGCAGATTCCCGTCCAGAATCCAGAGCGCCTGGAAACGGTAGCGGCCGGCGGTCCGGTCCCGGCCCGGATCGTACTCCTTCCTGATCCGATGCCAGAGGGACATCACCAACTGCTCCAACTCCCGCGGGTCCCGCCCCGGCCTGGCCCGGCGGCCCTCCAACACCCGGCGCACCACCGCGTCGGGGCTGGACCCGCCCCGATAGAGCTCGTCCTTGACATAGGCTTCGACCTCAGAACCTCTCAGGGCCAAGCCCATTGACAGAAGGGCCTTATCCAGCACGCCGTACGAATCGGTTGGAGACGAGCCAGCGCTTCGGGTCTCGGGAGTCGGAACATGATCAGTCGCCATACTATTCGCCACTCCGGCCTCGCCTCTCCCGCGCCCGATCATACGCTCGGCCGGTGACGACTCCGGAAAGGCTCCTCTTCCTTCCCCCGTTCTCTTCACGGTAGACTTCACGCCGGATGAGCAAAGAGATCGCAAACGAAGCTCCGGTTCCCGGCAACGACCAGTTGGAGCGGCAGAGAAAAGTGGCCGAAGCGCTTGGCGTGCCGGTCTGCAGGCGCCATATCTTCCTCTGCTGTGACCAGGCCAAGCCCAAATGCGCCGACCGCCAGCGGACCTTGGAGGCTTGGCAATACCTGAAGCGGCGCCTCAAGGAACTGGGGCTCTCGGAGCAGGGAGGGATATGCCGCACGAAAGCGGACTGCCTGCGAATCTGCATGGACGGCCCCATGGCCGTGGTCTATCCGGAGGGAGCCTGGTATCGGCGCTGCGATCCACCGGTTCTGGAACGAATCATCCGGGAACATCTGGTCGGCGGCCGCCTGGTCCGCGAGCACCTCATCATCGAACACGTCCTGGACCCGGACTGAGGCGGAGAGGAACGGAGCCAAGAATCATGCATCGAGAAGCAAGCCTTGAAAGTACGACAACGGCGGCGGTTGCTTTGCTTCTCTGTGGGGGCGTCCTGCTGGCTCAGGAGTCCGTGGCGACGTCTCCCCACGCAGTGGCGCGGGACACGCTGCGCGGACTCGACGGCGTGCACGTCGTGGTGGAGGAACTCCGGCCCGAGGCGGTGGATGACGGCCTTTCCAAGCAAGCCATCGAGGAGGGAGTGGTCCAACGGCTGTGGGATGCCGGCGTCCGGGTCTTGATGGAAGACCAGTGGACCATCGCCGCGGGCGCGCCCTACCTCTACCTGAACGTCCACGCCGTGAAGAGCAAGGATCTCTATGTCTACGCCGTGGACCTGCAGTTGAACCAGAACGTGAGACTGGAGCGGCTTCCAAGCGTCGTGGTGGCCGCCACGACCTGGACGACGGGGTGCCGGGTCGGCGCCGTATCGGCCGACTCGGTCCGCGTGCTGGCCCAGGTGGCCGCCCAGTCGGTGGATCGCTTCATCGAGGACTACCGGACCGCCAATTCGGCGAATTGATCCGCACCCGGCAAATCCTGTCCGCCTGCCTATTTTTCGGCGCCGGCCTGTTTCAGCGCCCGCACGGCTCCGACATGGCCTCGTTGCGCGGCCATCATCATGGCGGTCTGGCCATTCTCGGCCCGGGCGTGCAGCTTGGCGCCGGCCGCCGCCAACGCCTTCACGGTGGCCGGATCGTCCTTGCTGGCGGCGACCATGAGTGCCGTCATCCGATGTTCGGCCCGGGCGTTGACATCGGCGCCCGCATCCAGCAGCAACTGAACCAATTCGGCGTACATTCCGGCCGCCGCCCACATCAGGGGGGTCTGGCCGCTGTGGTCCTTTTCCTTCACTTTGGCGCCACGGGCGATCAGAGCGGCGACCAGGGACGTGCGTCCCGCCACGCAGGACCACATGAGGGGCGTGAGGCCATGCTTGTCCTTGAAATTGACCTCGATGTCCGGATGGGTGAGCAGAGACAAGCCGAGGGGAGAGAAGCCTTTCTCAATAGCCAGGAGCAGAGCCCGTTCGTTTTTCTTGTTCCGGGCGTTGACATCGGCGCCGGCCGCCAGCAGAGCCTGGGCCGCCACGATGAATCCCCTGCGGGAGGCCTCCAGCAGTGGGGTGTTCTTGTTTCGGTCCGGCGTATTGGGGTCGGCGCCGGCCGCCAGCAGGGATTGGACCGACATGACATCCCCCATTTCCACCGCCAGGAGAAGGGGACTCCTTTTCTCCTTGTCCCGCTGCTCAAAATCGGCGCCCGCCTGAATCAGAGCGTGGAGAGCGGCCCCCTCTCCGCCGGCCGCCGCAATCATGACCGGCGTCCGGCCGTCCCGATCCGGAGCGTCGGCGGCGGCGCCCGCCATCAGGAGAGATTGCACCATGGCGGCGTCACCGCGGGAAGCTGCGAAATGCAGCGCCGTCTCATTCCGGCTGTTCCGAACCTTGGCATCGGCGCCGGCCGCCAGCAGGGCGCGAACCGTCGCCGCGTCGCCGGTCTCGGCAGCGCCCAGCAAGGGGGTCGTCCGCTGCGGGCCCCCCATGTTCACGTCGGCGCCCGCGGCCACCAAAGCCTGAACCGTGGATGAGGCTCCGCCTTCCGCAGCCAATTGGAGCGGCCGACGCTTCTGCCGGTCTTCGACGGTCGTGGATGCCCCCTTGATCAGAAGCGCCTGAGTGATTGTGGCGTCTCCCCGTCCCGCCGCCACCAATAGCGGCGTCCTTCCGTCGCGATCCGCCAGATTCGGATCGGCGCCCCGGAGCAGCAAGGCCCAGATGGCGTTCAAGTCGCCTCGGTCCACCGCTACCAGCAACAGGGACCGCCCCCGCTCGTCGATGGCATTGACGTCGGCAACGGCTCCGATTAGTCTCTCGAAGGTCTCGAAATCCCCTCTCTCGATGGCATCGACCAAGCTCCGCTGGTCAGATTCGGGGGCGCTGTAGGCGACGGTAAGAAAGCATCCGAGGAGAGCGATCCGGATGATCCCTGTGAGCGGCTTCCACATCATTTCCGGGGGTCCCGCCGGCCGGTTTCCGGAATGGCAAACCCGGGGCCGTGAAACCAAGAATAGCATAGTGCTTTCCCGGGGCCCCGAGAGGGTATCGAGCGTACGCGGGACGGCGTCCGGATTCGCCGCCTGGTCCGGTGAAGAAACCTTGAACGGCACTCCAGGACAGGAACATTGAGATGAAGAGAAGGGATTTCGTCAAAGCTTCTTTGGGTTTGCCGGCCGCCGGTCTGGCGGCGGTTCCGGCGGCGGTCGGACAGGGCCTGGAGCCGGCGTCGCGGCCCCGGCCCGGGATCCTGGAGTTGGCGGGACAGAAGCAGCTTTTTCTTGACGATTGGATGATCGAGGAGGCGAACCGGATCTCCCGCTTCATGTATCGCCCATGGAAATATCCGGGAAATCCCATCCTGCAGCGGGATCGGCCGTGGGAGATGGGAGATGCCTCCGAATATTTTCGCGGAGTTCAAATCTTTGGCCAGAGCGTCCTCTACGACCAAGAGGACAAGATCTTCAAGATGTGGTACCTGCCGTGGGGTTTCCGGGATGGAAGCCGCCTCTGGTGCCATGCCGTCTCTGAAGACGGTTACAACTGGGAGAAGCCTGAACTGGGCATCTACGACTTCCAGGGATCCAAGCAGAACAACATCATGGCCAATTTCGGGGATCCCAATTACTTCAACGTCATCAAGGATCCACACGACCCCGATCCCCAGCGGCGTTACAAGGCCTTGGGCGAACAGGAGGGCCCGGTTCCCAACCACACCGGCGGCGCTGCGGTGGCCTTTTCTCCCGACGGCCTGCACTGGACGCCTTGGCCCGGGAACCCGGTGATTCGCCACGGGGCCAATCTGGGCGACGGGCCCACTATGATGGGGTGGGACCCGCTTCGAAAGAAACATGTCCTGTATCCCCGGCCCGGCCACCCGTTGGCCATGGAAATCCACGGCAACGGCGTCCACCGGCATATCCGGACCATCGGCTATTCCGAGAGTGACGATTTTGTCCACTGGACACCCACGCGCATCATGCTGGCGCCGGACCGGAACGACCGGGTCGATTACCAATACATGTGCTTCACCGCCGGGGTGACCGCAGGCATCTACGTCGGTTTCCTCTGGATGCACGAGACCCACGAGCAGGTGTGGGACATCTTCCTGATGACCAGCCGCGACGGGTTCAACTGGAGCTGGGTGGATCGGAAAGTCCCATTTCTGGGCCGGGGTGAGATCGGAAGCTACGACGCCGGCTACATGTCCCCCAACGGGCCCATCTTCCATGACGGAAAGATCTGGATCTACTACTGCGCCTTCAGCGGAGCCCACAGCTACCGTCCGAGCAAGCTGGGTTCCAGGAACGACATATCGATCGCCCTGGCGACACTTCCCGAAGATCGGTGGCTGGGCCTGCTGGCCGGTCCTTTCCAAGGGACGATCCTGACCCGGCCCTTCACCTTCACCGGCTCGAAGCTGATGCTGGACATCGACGCTTCGCTGCCCATGGAGCTCCCCAAGAGCTATCGCAACTTCGATGAGTGCGAGGTCCGGGGAGCGATGGTGGACCCGTCGGGAGGGAGCATCGAAGGCTTCTCGCTGGAGCAGTCGATTCCACTGCTGGAGAGCGGGCGTCAGGAGTTGCGCTGGCGTGACGCCCAGGTCTCCCAACTGGAAGGCAAGCCGGTGAGATTGCGGTTGGCCATGCGGGCGGCGGCCCTCTACTCGCTCCAGTTCGTCTCCTGACGACCGGTCGTAGTAGACTTGGGCGCGAGGTCGGACTTGAGGAAATCCAGATTCCTGATTACCGGCGGCGCCGGTTTTATCGGCTCCCACGTGGCGGACGCGCTGATCGCCAGGGGAGACCGTGTCGTCGGCGTGGACAACCTGTCGACGGGACGCCTCTCCAACATCCGGCATCTTCTGGACCATCCACGATTCCAATTCGTTCGCGCCAACATCACCGACGAAATCGTGATGGATCGTCTCGCCTCCACCTCCGACGTCATACTCCATTTCGCGGCGGCCGTGGGTGTCCAGCTCATCGTCCGGGACCCCGTCCACACCATCGAGACCAACATCATGGGGACCGAGGCCATTCTCAAGGCCGCCCTCCGCTACCGATGCCGTGTCCTGTTGGCGAGTACGTCGGAGGTCTACGGCAAGGGGGTGAAGATCCCGTTCAGCGAGGAAGACGACCTGCTGCTGGGGGGAACCCAGAAGAGCCGGTGGGCTTACGGCGCCAGCAAGATGATCGACGAGTTTCTGGGCTTGGCCTACCAGCGGCAATACGACCTCGACGTCGTCGTGTTCAGGCTCTTCAACACCGTCGGACCGCGCCAGCGGGGGCGCTACGGCATGGTGGTGCCTCGATTCATCCGCCAGGCCCTCGCCGGAGAGCCCATCACGGTCTACGGTGACGGTTCCCAGACCCGATGCTTCTGCGACGTCAGAGATGCCGCCGAGGCCCTGATCCGCCTGGCCGCGAGTCCCGGTGCAACGGGGGATGTCTACAATGTCGGCAACGATCAGGAGGTTTCCATCAACCAACTCGCTCGCCGGGTCAGGGTTCTGACCGGATCCTCCTCACCCATCGTCCATATTTCCTACTCCGAAGCGTATGGGAAGGGCTTCGAGGACATGCAGCGCCGCGTTCCCGACCTCTCCCGAATCCGGGCGCTCGTGGGATGGAGATCGACCCGGACTCTGGACGAGATCCTGATTGCAGTAAGAGACCATGAGCAGCCCCTTCCGGACCGCCTCAAAGTTGAATCCGCTCCCTCCTGACAGCCCCGCGCAAGAACCGGTGCCCCTGCTGGATCTGAAGCGGCAGACCCGGCTGCTGGAACCTCGGATCACGGCCGCCATGCGCGAAGTCCTGGATTCCGGCGAGTTCATTCTGGGTCCGGCTGTCGTTCGGCTGGAGGAGAGGATGGCCCGTTACTGCCAGTGCCGCTACGCCGTGGCCGTCGCTTCGGGGACCGACGCGCTGCGCCTGACCCTTTCGGCTCTCGGCGTCGGCCCCGGCGACGAAGTGATCACGACCCCCTTCAGCTTCGTTGCGACGGCGGGCGCCATTCTCCGTTGCGGTGCGACCCCGGTGTTCGCCGACATCGACCCCGGCAGCTACAACCTGGATCCGGACCGGATCGAGTCCGCCATCACCTCACGAACCCGGGCGATCCTCCCGGTTCACCTCTATGGGCAGCCGGCGGACATGGATCCGATTCGGGACCTGGCGGAGGCGCGGGGGTTGAAGGTGATCGAGGACTGTGCGCAGGCGGCGGGAGCCTGCTACAGCGGTGCCGTGGTCGGTTCCCTGGGCGATGCCGGCTGTCTCAGCTTCTTCCCTACCAAGAATCTGGGGGCCTTCGGCGATGCAGGGATGATCGTCACCGACAACGCCGAATTCGGCGAGCGGCTGGTCCTCCTCCGGAATCAGGGGAACCGCCGCAAGCACCGGGCCGACGTCCTTGGCTTCAACAGCCGGATGGACACTCTCCAGGCCGCCATACTCGAGGTCAAGCTGGATTCTCTGGAGGATTGGAACTCCCAACGGCGAGCCATCGCCCGGCGCTACAACCGATGGCTCGGAGAAACTCCCGTCAAGACGCCGACGGAATCTCGCCGCAGCCGCCACGTTTACAACGTCTACACGCTACGGGCGCCTCGCCGTGACCGGCTCGCCAACCGGCTGGCCGGCCGGGGAATTGGAAACGCCGTCTACTATCCGGTTCCTCTACATCTCCAGGGAGCCTTCTCCCGCCTGGGGCACACTCCGGGAAGCCTGCCGGCGGCCGAGACGGCAAGCCGCGAGGTGATCTCGCTACCCATCTTTCCCGAGCTGACGCTGGAACAGCAGAGGCGGGTCTGCGAGGAAATATACGACTTCTACCGGGACTGACGGCCTGTCCCGTGCCCGGTCAGGCCTCAATCGAGGCGGCCAGGAATGCCCGGAGTGGGACTCGAACCCACACGGAGGTGAACCTCCTCAGGATTTTAAGTCCTGTGCGTCTGCCAATTCCGCCATCCGGGCACAAAATTCTTTCCCCTCGGAACCTGGATGCAAAAACCTCCGAAAAAACTCACGCTCGATCAGTCACTTAATGCCAGATTCATCGTGGGATTTGACCGGCGCTGCATCCACGACCTCCGTGTTGCTCCGAACTTCCTTCCCGGACGACTCGGTTCATGAGGATTCTACCATTCCCGGCGCGACTCCTCAGGTCCGTCCCGTAGGGCCGGCGCCATCCTTCGCCTTGCGGTGAATCACGACTGCTATAATCGGACGCCATGAGCCGCGTCCGGGTCCGTTTCGCCCCCAGCCCAACCGGATACCTTCACCTCGGCGGCGCCAGGACCGCCCTCTTCAACTGGCTCCTGGCCAGAAAAGCGCAGGGAACCTTCATTTTGCGAGTTGAAGATACGGACGCCCGGCGTTCCAGCCAGGAAATGGCAGAGGGAATCATGGACGGGCTGCGCTGGCTGGGTCTGGACTGGGACCAGGGACCCTTCTACCAGTCGCAGCGGCGCGAGCTCTATCGGGAAGCGGCCGAAAGAACCTTTGCCGGCGATCATGCCTACGCCTGCTTCTGTCCTCCGGAGGAAATTCAGGCTCGCTCGGCCGAGTCCCGCTCGGCCGGCCGGATCTGGAGAGACCAGGGATGCCGGAATCGAGCCTCGCACCTTGCCAGGTCGCGAGTCGAGGCGGGAGAAGCCCACACCCTCCGCTTCCGGGTTCCGGCGGACCGCAGGATCGTCTTTCAGGACCAAGTCTACGGAAAGGTCTCGCTCTTTACGGACAACGTCGAGGACTTCACCCTTCTCCGGTCCGACGGAAGTCCCACCTACCACCTGAGCGTGGTGACCGACGATTGGGAGATGGGAATCTCCCACGTGATCCGGGGAGCGGACCATCTTTCCAACACTCCGAAGCAGATCCTGCTGCATGAAGCACTTGGCAACCAGGCGCCCGGCTATGCCCACCTTCCCCTGATTCTGGGTCCCGACAAGAAACGGCTGAGCAAGAGGAACGGGGCCGAGTCGGTGCTCGAGTATCGGGAACATGGATTCCTTCCCGGGGCTCTGTGCAATTATCTGGCGCTCCTCGGCTGGTCTCCGGGCGACGACCGCGAACTCTTCTCCGACGGCGAGCTGGTGAAGAGCTTCGATCTGGCCCGGGTCAACAAGGCCAACGCCGTCTTCGATCGGCGGAAGTTGGAGTGGATGAATTCCCGCTATCTGGCCGACTCGAACAGCCATGACCTGACCCGGCACCTGCAACCGTTCCTTGAGCCCTCCGGAGACCGTCAGGACCGGGGGAATGACGGGCGCCTGCTTCCGGTCATCACCCTGCTCAAGAGCCGATTGAACCGGCTCTCGGACTTTCCCGAGATGGCGGTTCCTTTTCTGACCGACGAATTCGACTATGAATCCAAGGCGGTGAGCCGCCACTTTTCCCTGGCGGACCCGGAGGAACGCTCCCGGCTCCGAAGATGGTTGGAGACCCTGGCCGATGAATACGAGCAGCTCGAGGAGTTCAACCTGGAGACGGTGGAGGCGGTGCTCCGGGGAACGGCCAAGGACTCGGGCTTCAAGATCGGGGCCTTCTTCGGCGCCGTGCGGGTGGCGCTGACGGGAAGGACCGCGGCTCCGGGAATCTTCGATGTGATCGTGACATTGGGGCGGCAAAGAGTCGTCGAGCGCCTTAAAAGGTGTCTGAAACTCCTCCAATGAGGCCCGTCGTCCTCTCCGTCATCATCCCCGCATACAACGAGGAGAACCGGCTGGGAGCCAGTCTCGGGAGAATCATCTCCTACCTGGAGGACCGCCGCCGCCCCTTCGAACTTCTGGTCGTAGACGACGGCTCGTCCGATAAAACGGTGCGGACCGCCATTGCGGCAGTGCGGGCCCGTGGGAGCGAAGAATGTCTCCGGATCCTGGAGAACGGGACCAACCGGGGCAAGGGATACAGTGTCCGCCGCGGAATGCTCGCCGCCCGCGGGACGCACGCCCTCCTCACCGACGCGGATCTGAGCACTCCCATCGAGGAGGTCGCCAAGCTGGAACGGGAGATGACCCGCGGCAACAATCAGATCGCATTCGGGTCGAGGGGCCTGACGGATTCTCGGATCCGGAAGCGCCAGAGCATATTCCGGGAAACGGCCGGAAAGATTTTCAACTTGGCCATGAGACTCCTGACGGGATTGCCGTACTGCGACACCCAGTGCGGATTCAAGCTGTTCGAACTGGAATCATGCCGCGTCCTGTTCCGGAAGCAGCGGCTGACGAGCTATGCCTTCGACGTGGAAATCCTTTATCTTGCCCGCAAGGCCGAGCTGGCGGCACGAGAGGTCGGGGTCATCTGGCGACACCACTCCGACAGCAAGATCCGCCTCCTCAGAGACGGCGCCGGACTCCTGCAGGGTCTGATCTCCATCCGTTGGAACGATCTGCTCGGCCGCTACGACCGGGATGAACGAGACCGGAATCGACGAACGACAACCGAGGGGAGCGACTCATGACCAGACTGGGTGTGAATGTGGACCACGTGGCCACGGTTCGGCAGGCTCGCCGGGCCCCCGAACCGGATCCGGTGACGGCGGCGCTGCTGGCCGAGTTGGCGGGCGCCGACGGCATCACCGTACACTTGCGCGGAGACCGGCGCCATATTCGAGAGCGGGACGTGCGGTTGCTGCGGGAGGTCGTCACCACCCGGCTCAACCTGGAAATGGCCATCACCGAAGAGATGATGGAGATCGCGGCCCGGCTCCGTCCCAATACCGCCACCCTGGTGCCCGAAACCGATGAAGAGGTCACCACCGAGGGCGGACTGGATGTGATGGCGCGTCCCCAATCGGTCCGCTCCGCGATCCGAACCCTGGAAGGAGCCGGGATGGAGGTTTCCCTGTTCATCGATCCCGACCTGGATCAGTTGGATGCCGCCTCCCGGATCGGCGCAGGCCTGGTGGAGCTCAACACGGCAGCCTATGCCGAGGCCGTGCCCAAGGGATTGTCGGAGCATGAACCGGGCTACCGGCGGGAATTGGACAAGATGGTCGAAGCCTCGGAATTTGCCGCGGCCCGGGGCATTCGGGTCCTGGCCGGTCACGGCCTGACCTATCGAAACGTCCGGCCCATATCGCGAATCCCACAGGTCGAAGAACTCAACATCGGACACAACATCGTGGCGCGAGCCACTCTGGTGGGCATGGAGCGCGCCGTCAGAGAGATGCTCGGCGCCATGAACGCATGAATTCCGAGAGAGATCTTCTCCCCCCTGAAAACGCCCCGCCTGGAACTCTGCATGTTCTGGCCACGCCATTGGGCCACCTGGGGGATCTGAGCCCGCGGGCGCGCGAAATCCTCGCGTCCGTCGATCTCATCGCCTGCGAAGACACCCGGCATTCGGGAAAGCTGCTCGCCGGTTTCGCCATCCGGACTCCCACCATCAGCTACCACGAACACAACGAAACGTCTCAGGCCCGGACCCTGTTGAACCGCCTCCGCCGGGGCCGGAACATCGCCCTGATCAGCAATGCCGGCACACCCCTGGTTTCGGACCCCGGTTACCGCCTGGTCAAGCTCTGCCGGAAGAACTCGATTCCGGTCTCACCGGTTCCCGGTCCCTCGGCCGCCATCGCCGCCCTTTCGGTTTCCGGACTTCCCACCGATCGATTTCTGTTTGCCGGTTTCCTTCCCAGGCAATCCGGTTCCATGCGGCGCGAGCTGAAGGCGCTGAAGGATTTTAAGGCAACGCTGATTCTCTATGTGGCGCCGCACCGGCTGGCCGCCACGCTGGAGATGGCCCGGGAGGTCCTGGGCGATCGTCACGCCTGCCTGGCCAGGGAGATGACCAAGATCCACGAAAGCTTCACCCTGGGAACCCTGAGCGAGATACCCTCCCGGGCCGGCACCCGGCCGAAAGGGGAGTGCACGCTGGTTATCGAAGGGGCGGCATCCCGGCCGTCAGCGGCTTCCAACCTGGACCTGGAAGCCTACGTGGAAGGACTGATGCAGGTTCGGGATCTGACTCGCAGTCAGGCCGTACGATCCGCCGCGCGCGCCTTGGGGCTCCGCCGCCGCGATGCCTACCGCCGCTGCCTCGAAGCTGGAGAGCGGTCCGGCCGCCGGCAGGAAGCCGATCAAATCTGAGGAAATATGCAGAATAACTGCAATTCGGTCGGAATATTCTCACTCAACTTGACTGAGCACCATTATTTTCTGTATAAATATGAATTCTTGCCCCTGAGCGGGACGGGTGACAGAGCATGAGCGACTTCAAGCACGCCACGAGTCTTGGGACGCCCGGACAGACCAGGGTCGACGCCATCTCCTCGGTGGTTTCCCGCCTCAAGCTTCCCCGGACCCTCCGGCTGGGACAACCGGACCAGGTTGACTACGGCCAAGTCGTGGCGGCCCGCGTCCGGAGCGTGAATCTTTCCTATCCCGTGTTGGAGACCACCGGCAGCCGGAGTGTCCGCCTCCGGGAGGGCATGCGAATCGTCGGCGCGCTGGGCGCCCGCCGGGCACTCCACGGGTTCTCGGGACGTTTGCCGGAGCGGCTCGTCCCGGGAGCGGGCTTCCACCTTCTGAACAAAGGGGGCGTGATGGGCGAATGCACCGCCTTTCATCGCGCCCTGGGATGGCCGGCGGCACTCGAGTATCTGGGGACCGTTCGCCGGAACGGAGGGTACCTGAGTCTTCGGGACGGCGCTCTTCCCTCGCTATCCCATTCCCTTCCCCGAATTCCCGTGATCCTGGTGCTGGGGACCTGCATGAACTCGGGGAAGACCGCCGTCTGCAAGCAGATTCTCCGGCTTTTCTCCCAAAAAGGCTTCAACGTCAACGCGGGCAAAGTGGCCGGAGTGGCAGCGCGCGCCGACCTGGATGCGATGCGCAAGAGCGGGGCCGGGCGGGTCTTGAGCTTTCATGACCTGGGACTTCCCTCCAGCGCCCACTTGTCCGATCTCTCCACCGTCGCCCGGTCTCTGGTGCACCACTTGTCCTCCCCGGCGCCCGACTTCGCCCTCCTGGAAGCCGGCGACGGGATTCTGGGCGGTTATCACGTCGATTCCCTGCTCCGTGACGATCAGTTGCTGGAACGAATCGTTTGCGTCGTTCTGTGCGCCAATGACCTGATGGGCGTCTGGGGATCCCTGGAGTGGTTGCGCCAGCAAGGTCACGACCCCCAGGGATTGTCGCTTCTGGTGTCCGGCCCCGCCACCGACAGCGCCGAGGGAATCCGGTACGTCGAGCGGCATTTCCAGGTCCCTGCGGCCAACGCCTTCGAGAGTTCCGGAAAGCTGTGCACCTTCATCCTGGAACGGTTGATACCATGGTCAAGATCGGCATAGCCGGCGGGTCGGGATACAGCGGCGGGGAACTGATCCGCAATCTGGCCAAACATCCCCAGGCACAGTTGCGCTGGATCTCCTCCCGGCAGTTTACCGGCCAACCCGTGGCCTCCCTCTATCCCAACCTGCGGGGATTCGTGGATTGCCGTTTCGACAGTCTGGATTCTCTTCCGGACACGGATCTGGACGTCCTTTTCCTGGCGTTGCCCCACGGCCATGCCATGAAGATCCTGCCGCGGCTTCCCCGCGACCTGGTCGTCATCGACCTGAGCGGGGATTTTCGCATTTCCGATGCCGCCGTCTTCGAGCAGCACTACGGAATTCCCCAGGAGGCGCCGCAACATCAGTCATCGTTCGTCTATGGACTTCCCGAGATTCTTCGGGACCGGATCCGCCGGAGCTCGCGGGTCGCCAATCCAGGCTGCTTCGCCACCGCAACCATTCTTGCCCTCCACCCCCTATACCGGGAGGGGTGGGTCAAGGGACCCGTTTTCGTCGACACCAAGACCGGATCTTCCGGGGCCGGGCGGGGACCCGGCGCCAAGACCCACCACCCCCGGCGGAGCAACAGCTTCTTTCCCTACAAGCCGTTTCGCCACCAGCACGTGGCCGAAATCTCGCAGCTCCTGGACACCGCCGCCCATCCGCTGGTCTTCCAGACCTACTCCACACCCCTGGTCCGGGGCATTTTTGCCAGCCACTACATGGAACTGGACCGGCGGCTGCGGGATGACGAGGTCCGGGACCTCTACTCCGGCTACTACGGAGATGAGTTCTTCGTTCGATGGGCCGGGAAAGATCCGGATATCAACTTCGTCCGCAACGGGAACTTCGTGGATCTGGGGGCCGCCCACGACGACCGGTTCCTCATTGTCTGGTCGACGCTGGACAATCTTCAAAAAGGGGCCGCCGGCCAAGCCATTCAGAATATGAACCTGATCTGCGGCCTCCCGGAAACCATGGGACTCGATTTCCCTCCGTCGCACCCGTGACGGACCCCACTCGACAGGGAGAGAAAATGGGAGAAACTGCCAACACCGTCATGGAAACGGAGGACCGTTACCAGCTCAAGACCTACGCCAAACTACCGTTGGTGCTGGACCGGGGCCGAGGCTGCCATGTCTATGACCAGGACGGAAACGAATACCTGGACCTGTACGGCGGTCACGCCGTGGTTTCGACCGGCCACTGCCACCCGCGGGTGGTGGAAGCCCTGCGCACTCAGGCCGAGGACATTCTCTTCTATTCCAACGTGGTCTACAGTTCCGTGCGGGCCCGGGCGGCAAAGAAGTTGATGGAATTGGCGGGACCGCCCTACTGGCAGGCGTTCCTGGCCAATTCGGGCAGCGAGGCCAACGAGAACGCCATCAAGTTGGCGCGCGCCCTGACCGGCCGGGCCACGGTGATCTCCCTGTCCGACTCCTTTCACGGACGCACCTACGGGAGTCTTTCCAGCACCGGCGTTTCCAATTATGCCGCGTATCTGAACACACCCGTCCCCGGTCATCGAATTCTGGATCTCCAGGATGTCGCCGATTCGGTCGATTCGGATACGGCGGCCGTCCTGCTGGAGCCGATCCGGAGCATGGGGGGAGTGGAGGAAGTCCCGGAGGAGACTCTCCGTGAGATCCACGACGCCTGCCGGACGCATGGGGCCTTCCTCATTTTCGACGAGGTTCAGACCGGAGTCGGGCGAACCGGCAGCTTCCTTTACGCCGGCACCGGCGGAATCTACCCCGAGATGGTCACCCTGGCCAAGGGGATCGCGTCGGGCGTTCCCGCCAGTGCGCTTCTGGTGACCCGTGAGGTGGCGGATCAGGTGCGGTCCGGAGACATGGGAGCGACCTTCGGCGGAGCTCCCGTCGCCTGCGCCGCCATGGAAGCCACGCTTCAGGTTCTGGAAGAGGAAGACCTCATCCGGAATGCGGCCCGGATCGGCAACTATCTGCGGGAGCAGTTGGAAGGCTTGCCCTGGGTCACGGAGGTCCGGGGGAAAGGGCTCCTGCTCGGCATCAAGATATCCGGGGGCACGGCCAAGGATCTGGGACGTTTCCTGCGGACCCGGAGGATCCTGACCGGAACCTCCAGCGATCCGTCGGTGCTCCGTCTCATGCCGCCGCTCACTCTTGCCCGCGAACAGGCCGACACTTTCCTGGAGGCGATCCGCAGTTATGAACCTGGTCATTAAGCTGAGCGGCAAGGTCCTGGAACAGGAGGACTTCCGCCGGGCTCTCAGCCGCCAGATCACGTCCCTGGTTCGCGCGCCTCACCGGGTCCTTTTGATCCACGGAGGCGGCAAGCAGCTCTCCAGCCTCTGCGAACGGCTGGGGATTCCGGTGGTGCAGCACGAGGGCCGCCGGGTGACCGACGAACCGACGTTGGACGCGGCCAAGATGGTCTTCTCGGCCGCCAACCGGGACCTGGTCGCGTCGTTGAATTCCTGCGGCGCCAGAGCCCTCGGCTTTGCCAGCTTCGATGCCGGACTGGTCCGCTGCCGCCGCCGGGGACCGATTCCCGTGCGGACGGCCGGGAGCAACGGTGCCGAGAAACGGCTTGTGGATTTCGGTCTCGTGGGAGAGATCGAGAGTGTGGACCCTCGCCTGATAAAAGATCTCTGGACAGCGAATCTGCTCCCGGTGGTGAGCTGTCTGTGCGCAACCGGTGACGGCCGGATTCTCAATATCAACGCCGACACCCTGGCGGCGCGACTCGCCACGGCGTTGCGGGCCGACCGCCTCGTGTCGGTGACCGACGTGGAAGGTCTCTATCTGGATGACTTTCGCAAGACCGTGCCCCGGCTGACCGCGGGGGAGGTCCGAATGCACCTGCGGTCCGGCGCCATCAGCGGCGGAATGATCCCCAAGATGCAGACGGCCTTGAAGGCACTGGAGCAACAGATTCCCATGGTGCAGATCGTGGGCGGATTGTCGCCCAACGGGCTGATCCGGGGAATCGAGGGGGCGGCAGGAACCTGCATCGTCCCCTGACGATATTCCGGCTCCGGACAGGTCCAGGTCAGGCGCCCAGAGCCAGAGAGGGCCTCACCAAACCCAACTCCTGCTCCAAAACGTTCGCCACCCTCAGTAGCCGGCCTTCCCTGAAGTGGGGGCCCAGCAACTGCAGTCCGATCGGCACTCCCTCAGCCGTGTAGCCGCAAGTTGTGGCCACTCCGGGAATGCCCGCCAGGTTGGCAGTGACCGTATACACATCCGACAAGTACATCTCCAAGGGATCGGCGGTCTTGTCGCCCTGCGGAAAGGGCAGCGACGGGGCGGTGGGACCCATCAGGACGTCCGCCCGCTCGAATGCTCTGAAGTAGTCCTCCTTGATCAGGGTTCGGACCTTGCTGGCCTTGAGGTAGTACGCATCGTAGTACCCGGCGCTCAAGACATAGGTCCCGATCATGATCCGCCGCTTGACTTCGTCTCCGAATCCTTCGTTGCGGCTGTTCCGGTAGGTTTCCTCCAGGGCCCCGGACCTGCTGCTCCGATGGCCGTATCGCATTCCGTCGTAGCGAGCCAGATTCGAGCTGGCCTCGGCCAGTGCGATGATGTAGTAGGTGGCAATCGCGAACTCCGTATGGGGCAGATCGACCTCCACGACCTCGCAGCCGGCCGCCTCCAGCCCGGCTGCCGCGCGCCGGACCGCGGCTTCGATCCGCGGGTCCAGACCGGAAGCGAACCACTCCACCGGAAGACCGATCCTCAGACCCCGGATGTCCCCGTCCAGGGCCGCTACGTAGTCGTCCGGCGGCCGCCGTGCGGAGGTCGAGTCCAATGGATCGTAGCCGGATACGACCTGCAGAATCATGGCCGCGTCACGTGCGGTGCGGGCCAGCGGTCCAATCTGGTCCAGTGAGGAGGCAAAGGCCACCAGCCCGTAGCGGGAAACCCTTCCGTAGGTCGGTTTCAAACCGACGACGCCACAGAAGGCGGCGGGCTGGCGAATCGAGCCGCCGGTGTCGCTTCCCAGGGCGCCCGGCGCCTCGAGCGCAGCCACCGCCGCGGCCGATCCTCCGCTGGACCCGCCGGGAACCCGGTTGAGGTCCCAGGGATTGCGGGTGGGGAAGAACCCCGAGTTCTCGGTGGTGGAACCCATGGCGAACTCGTCCAGGTTGGTCTTTCCCAGAATCAGCCCTCCGCCGGCCCGGAGACGGGCGACCGATGTGGCTTCGTAGGGGGGAACGTAACGCTCCAGAATCCGGGACCCGCAGGTCGTCCGCATTCCCCGGGTGACGATGTTGTCCTTCACGGCCAAGGGAATCCCGGTCAACAGGCCGACCTCCCGTTTTCCCGAAGCCAGAGCTTGATCCAGCGCCCGCGCCTCTTCCAGCAGAGTCTCCGCAGCCAGGCTGAGGAAGGCCTGGACCTTGGGGTCGCGGGACCGGATCCGCCGCAGGTAGGCCTCGGCGATTTCCAACGACGAGATCTGCCGGTTCTTGATTCCCCGGTGCAGTTGGGCAATGGACAGATCGCAGATTTCGGACGACGGCCGGGGCGACTCGTATTCCATCACTCGATGACCCTGGGCACCCGGAAGTACCCCTTTCGGGCCTTGGGCGCCCCCTCAAGGACGGCCTCCGGCGCCAGCGAGGGCCGGGTCCGGTCGGGGCGAACGGCACCCTCGTCCGGGATCTCCGCCAAGCCGTGGTAGGTCGGCTCCACCCCTTCCGTGTCCACCTGCTGGAGTTGTTCGAAATAGTCCAGAATCCGCTGAAATTGGCCGACGAACCGTTCCAGCTCACCGGGCGAGAATTCGAGATGGGCCAACTCGGCGATTCTTCGGACCTCTTTGGGAGTAATGCTCATAGGACCCTCTTGTCGAGAACCGAATCCGACTTCATTCCGTACTTGCGGGCCAGCCGCACATCCGATCCAAGTTGCCGTTTCAAGGCATCGAGATTGGAGAACCGCCTTTCCGAACGCAGCCTGAACCAGAAATCGAGCGCCATGGACTCTCCATAGAGGTCGCAGTCCGCATCCAGCAAGTAGGTCTCGACCACCGGCTTGGCCGCGGGTTCGCCCAATGTGGGCCGGTAGCCTACGTTGGTGGCGCCGACAAAAACAGCGCCGTTGACCGTCGCTCGAGTCACATAGACCCCGCTTGCCGGTATGAGTTCGCTGGCGGGCTGAAGGTTCGCCGTCGGGAAACCCAGGTCGGCGCCTCTGCCCGATCCCCTCACCACCGTTCCCAGAATCTGATAGGGCCGGTTCAGGAGGCGCCGGCAGAGCGCCACCCTCCCTTGGCCCAAGTGCTTGCGGACGACCGTGCTGCTGACACGCCGCCCCCGGAAACGAACCGAATCGATGGCAAAGACATGGAATCCGACCTTCCGCCCCAGGGATTCCAGGGTCTTGAAATCGCCTGCTCTCCCGTACCCGAAACGAAAATTGCTCCCCACGTGGATCTCCTTGACGCCACGGGAGCCCAGGACGTCCCTGACGAAACGCTCCGGACTGAATCGGGAGACCTGCCGGCTGAAGGGGTACCGAACCAGGATGTCCAAGCCCAACTCTTCGAGGAGCCGATGCTTCTGCACCGGCAACTGGAGGAGGGACGGCGCATCCGCGGGCGAAATGATCTTCTGGGGATGAGGGGAAAAGGTGAGGAGGATCCCGGTCCCGTTTACTTCCCGAGCCCGCTGAACCACCCGTCTGACAATCGCCTGGTGCCCCAGGTGGAGTCCGTCGAAAACTCCTATCGTGGCCACCGGATAGGGCAACCCGGGAGGAAGTTTGTTCAGGTCGTCAATGATCTGCATGTTCCTTCACAGTCCGTGGGAGGCCGCGGCTGCGGCTCGAGTCATACCTCCAGGACAAGACCGTCATGGGCCAGACTGACTGAATCCGGCAGGTAGGCATTCCCCTCGTCATGATCCACCTCGTGGCAGATATGGACCAGGTAGGTTCGCTCGGGCCGAATGCGAGCCGCCGCCTCGACGGCTTCGGACAGACTGAAATGCGTTGGATGACTCTGGTAACGAAGACCGTCCAGCACCAGGCACTCCACCCCCCGGAGGCGCTCGAAGCTGACCTCCGGAATGTAGCTCACATCGGTCAGGTACGCGAAACGTCCGATACGGAAACCCAGCACCGGCATCCGGCCATGCATGAGGTCGATGGGCTCGATCTCCAGGTCGCCCACCCGGAACCGGCCATCAACCGGAATCAACTCGACGCTGGGAACGCCGGGATATCCCTTGCCGTCGAAGAGGTGCCGAAAGGTCACCGCGATCTCTTTGAGCGTGGCCTCACTCCCATAGGCGGGCACCGTCTGCTCCGACCACATGTTGAACGGGTAGACGTCGTCGAGGCCCAGAATATGGTCCACGTGAGAATGGGTATAGAGGAGGGCGTCGAGATGACGAACTCCGTACTTGAGCATTTGGACGCGGAAGTCGACGGAAGTATCGATGACCAGTGTCACCGTTCCCTGGATCAGAAGCGAACTGCGCAGCCGATGGTTTTTCGGATCGTCCGACAGGCAAACCTTGCAATCACATCCGATGACGGGAATCCCGCGAGAGGTCCCGGTTCCAAGAAACGTCACCCGCATCACAGCTTGATCGACTGGGACTGCCTCATGACACCCATCTGCATCTCGTAGATCAGGCTGTCCAACAGCTTCGACTCTTCATTCGACAGATTCCCCCGAGTCTTTTCCCTCAACACGGTCAGGACTGCGATCATCTGCCGGGCGCCAGGGATGTTTTCCTCTCTCTTTCCCGATACCGGGTCGGGAATGGCGCCCAAATGAACCATGCCGGTGGTCGCCAATGAAAGGACGAAGCCGGAAAAATCGATCTCTGCTTCAGCGGATGCCCCTCCCGCCCCGGGAGGACGCGACTCCTCGGCGGCCGTCTCGGCCGGCTTTTCCTCCACATCCTTCGCCGCCGTCTCCGGAGGTTCCGGACGCAATTCTCCATCCTCGGAGAAGATCCTCCGATCATGGACCTTGAAGCCTCCCTCGCCTGAATCTCCCGTCATGGATCCGTCCCTTCTGCTTGCGTTGCTTCGGCAGCCGCTCCGTTATCCCGCGTGCCGGACAGCGGTCAAGGATGGAGAATGACCTTCGTGAGGCCTGGCTCGCGGGCGTACAGCCTGTCGAACATTTCCTGACCGCGCTCCAGCGGCACCGACGCGCTCAGCACCGGCCGAACCCGGATGGCGCCGCGCCGCATCATATCCAGGCAGGCAGGATAATCGTTGGAAGAGGCGCACGAGCCCAGCACGTCGATTTCCCGGGTCACGACGCTCTGCAACCCGAACCCGACGGTCGGCGCGATATTGCCGATCAGGACCACCGTCCCTCCCTTGCGCACGCTTTCGATGGACATGGCCACGGTTTCGGCGATCCCCACCGCCTCCATGACCACGTCTGCCCCGAGCCCGCCGGTCATCTCTCTCAGCACCGCCGGCACGTCCGTCCCGTCGCCCGATTGAATGATCTCGTCCGCGCCGAGTTCCTTCGCCAGCCGCAGGCGGTCGGCCGCCAGATCGGCCGCGAAGATCCGTCCGCAGCCCGCGCTGCGCAATGCCTGGATCGTCAGCAGGCCGATCATCCCCGCCCCCACAACCAGTGCCTTGTCCCCCAGCGCCGGGTTGGCGCGGGCGACGGCATGCACGGCGACGGAAACGGGCTCCACCATGGCCGCCTCGTCGAAGCTGACCTCGTCAGGCACCCGGAACACAACGTGGTCCGGAACGGTCACGTACTCGGCAAACGCGCCGTGCCGCCGGTAGTCGCCGCAGGAGACACCGAGCACGCGCCGGTCCTCGCAGAGGTTCGGCCGGCCTGCTCGGCAAAAGACACAGCGCCGGCAACAGATCATGGAGTCAAAAGTGACCCGGTCGCCAGGATCGAAAGCGCGGGCTGCGGTTCCCACCTCCGCCACGACGCCCGAAGCCTCGTGGCCCATGATCACCGGCGGGATCCGGCGCCCGGAACTGCCGTCGTAGCCGTGCACGTCGCTTCCGCAGATTCCGCACGAACGCACCCGGACCAGCACCTCGTTGGGCGCGGCGTCGGGACTCGGGACATCCAAAAGGTCCAGCTTCCTGTACTGGTTCAGGACAAGCGCTTTCATGGCTTCTTCGCGCCTGGGATCGAGGCTTTGCCGGCAGTCCCCAACCCCCGTTTCTGGGCCTGCCATCGCTGTTCCATTTCCTCCGGCTCCACTTCCGCCAGCGGCCGGCCCTGTCCGGCGAAGTGCTCTTCCATGATTCGGTAGCGGCGGGAAAATTTTCGGTTGGCCCGGCTCAGGGAAGTTTCCGGGTCGACCTGGAGAAAACGAGCCACGTTGATGGCGGCAAAGAGAAAATCGCCGATTTCTTCCCGGATCTCCGCTTCGTTCCGCTCGCGGACGGCGGCCGACAACTCCTGGAACTCCTCCATGACCTTGTCTCCCAAGGCCTCGAGACTCGGCCAATCGAAGCCCACCCGCGCGGCCTTGGCCGACATCTGATAGGTAGCGTATATGGCAGGCAGCCGATCCGGCAAGGAGTCCAATGGAGACTTCCGATCCTCGTCCTGGCCCTGGTCCTCCTTCTCGGCGGCCTTGATCCGTTCCCATTCCCTCAACAACTCGCCGCTCGATTCGAAGCGAGCCTGCCCAAAGACGTGGGGATGCCGGCGGACCATCTTTTGGTGGATGTTCCTGCAGACGTCGTCGATATCGAACTCGCCTCTCTCCTTGGCGATCCGGCTATGAAAGACGATCTGCAGCAACAGGTCTCCCAACTCGTCGCACAGCGCCGCCGGAGACGACCAATCCAACGCCTCCAGGACCTCGTAGCTCTCTTCGATCAACATGGCCTTGAGGGTTTCAGGCGTCTGCTCCTGATCCCACGGGCATCCACCGGGCCCCCTCAGCGTATCCATCAGCTCCACGAGCTTTCGAAAATGGGGATGGCGGACCGGATTCCCGATGTCGTTGTCATCGGACGGTTCTGAACGGACCGCGTTTGCCGGATCGAACGCCGTCAATTTCCAATCACCTCGAACTGTTCGATGGGAAGCAACGGGTCCGTCTTGACCCGAACTTTCTGCCCCGTCAGCTTTTTGATCTCCTTGAGCACCAGGTTTTCTCCCCCCCGCAGCGCCTTCCCGATCTCCGGATGGCAACGAATGGTCATCGACTTGGCGTCCGGAGAAAGGGGAAGCATCTTGTGCACCTGGTGATGAACGGAGTAGCAGACGGTGCGGACGGAACGGGTCAGGCCGGTGCCCTCACAGACCGCGCACCTTTGGGAGAGCGTCCTCTCCAGAGACTGTTTGTCCCGTTTCCGGGTCAGCGCCACCAACCCGAACTCGTTGAAATCGAGCACCTTGAATGGAGCCTTGTCCTTGGACAACTCCCTGCGGAGCGCCTCCAGGACCTGCCGCTGGTTTGCGCTGTCGGACATGTCGATGAAATCGATGATGATGATTCCGCCGATGTTGCGGAGGCGGATCTGGCGGGCCAGCTCCTTGACCACTTCCAGGTTGGTCCTGGTAATGGTGTCTTCCAGAGAGTCGGTCTTGCCGACGTAGCGGCCGGTGTTGACGTCGATAGCGACCAGCGCCTCGGTCTGATTGATCACGATGTGACCGCCGCTCTTCAACCAGACTTTCGGGCGCAACGCCTTTTCGATCTCTGCGTCGATCCCGTAATCCTGGAGAATATCCGAGTCCTTGGGGTAGAGCTTGATTCGCGAGGCCAGGTCGGGACTCAGACGGCGAACCATCTCCAAGGTTCTCTCGTACTCCTCCTCGTCGTCGATATGGACCTGGCGAAAGTCCGCGGAAAGGTAGTCTCGCACCACCCGTTCCGAAAGGCTCGGCTCGGCGTAGACCTGCGCCGGCGCCGCCATCCGCTGACCCTCCCTCCTGACCCGGTCCCAGAGCTGGGTGAGATATTCCATATCACGACGCAACTCCTCCTTCGAATGGTTCTCCGCCACCGTTCGTACGATGAAGCCGCCCTTGGTGAAATCGCGCCGCAATTCACGGATCAGCCTCTTCAGACGCCGGCGTTCCTCATCGGACACGATTCGCCGGGACACACCGACGTGGCTGACAGTTGGCATATAGACCAGATACCGGCCGGGAAATGCCACGTGGGAGGTGATCCGGGCCCCCTTCCGGCCGATCGGCTCCTTGGACACCTGAACCAGAATCTCCTGGTTTTCCTGAAGCATCCTGCCGATGGACTGCTGAGTTGCATTTCCGGCGCCTCGCCGCTCACGGCTCCGATTTCTCCGGCTCGATTTTCCGGACGCACCGTTGGACTTGCCACCGCCGGACCCGCCGGCGCCTCGCGAAGGAGAGTCGAATCCGCTCAACCACTCGGGAAGAATCGTGGGAGACCAGCCCGCAGCAGCCCTGCCCGTGCCAACGGGTTCCGCGCCGATCCCGGAATCGACGGAGATTCGCGACGGGAGAATAGACGTCCGGCCCGATCCCTCCCACGAGATCTCATTCCGACCGTCATCGGACCCAAGCGATTCGGCAACTGCCCCTCGACCTTCGGCCGCCGCCCAGTCGGCGTCCGCTTGCGAGTCGAAACCCGCTTCGATACCGGGATAATTCTCTTCAAGAAAATCCGAGACGAAAAGAAATGCGCCGCGGCCCAGGCCGATGTCCACAAAGGCCGCCTGCATACCGGGCACGATCTTGCTCACGCGGCCCTTGTAGATGTTGCCCAGTATGCCCCGGGTCCTTTCCCTCTCGATGAAGACCTCCACCACCTGACCGTCTTCCAGGAGTGCGATCGTCATCTCGAGCGGAGTCGAGCCGATGATGAGTTCCTTGATCATTGCACCCTCGGGAGACGATCCCGCGGTGGGACCGGTGAACGAAAACGCCGTCATCCGCCGGGCGCCGGCGCAGCCGGCCCCGTCGCCGCATCTTGCGCGTGCCCATTATACCTTCAACCCTGGCGTCTCCGTCCTTTTCGCCGGATGACACGAGTTCCGTTCGATGACTTCAGGTAAAGGAGCGGCGGTTTCCTAACCGCCGAACTCCGGTGTGACAAACTTGGCGACGAAGATTGGGCGATTGGAAATCGCCCCTCCTTGCGCGGCGGCGGGGTGGCAACCGGCCGGCGGATCAGTTCACGTAACTCTGAGACTGGGCACTGAGGGCGACGCCCAGAGCTGAGAAGGTGACGATGGTGAATGAGCCACCGTAGCTGAGAAGAGGAAGGGGGATGCCGATGGGCGGCAACAGTCCAAGCGCCATTCCCACGTTCACCAGAACGTGGGAAGAGATCATGCTGACCACGCCTGTGACCACCAGAATCACGGTCCTGTCGCGCGCCTCGGCAGCGATGCGAATCAGCCTCATCAGAACCAACAGATACAACAGCAAAATGACTCCGGCGCCGACCAGACCGGTCTCTTCGGCCAAAAGCGCGAAAATGAAATCGGAGTGAATTTCCGGGACAAAACCGAAATGGCTCTGGCTACCCTGACCGATTCCTCTGCCGAGAACGCCACCCGAACCGATGGCGATCTGGGATTGCCGAGTCTGGTATCCGATCCCCTGAGGGTCCAGTTCAGGATCGAGCGTGGTCAGGATTCGCTGCTTCTGATAGTCCTTCAGATAGATCCACACGGCGGGAGAGGCGCACAGAACGGCGACCATGGACCAGACCAGGACCCTTTTGCCCAGGCCCGCCACCACAACGATGCCCAGGACGATCGGCAGGTACATGAGAGCAGTTCCCAGATCGCCTTGAAGAGCGACGAGAACCACGGGAACCAACGTCAGAAACCCCACTTTCAGAAGATGCCACATGCCGGGATGCCGCCGGTTCAAGCCGGCCAAGGATTTCGCAAGGGTCAAGAGGACCGCCAGCTTCCCCATCTCGGACGGCTGAATTTGAATCGGACCCAGGACCAGCCAGCTCCGGCTGCCGTTGATTTCGGAACCGTAGAGCAGTACCAGAACCAGGAGCACCAGGCCTCCGCAGTACCAGACCGGAGCGTAGTCCGTATACAAACGGTAATCCAGGCTGACCAGAACCCCACAGACGCCGATCCCCAGGGCAATCCAGATGAGTTGCCGAATAAAGAGCCCGCTGGAGCCAGGTTCCGCAGCGCTGTAGACGCCCACGCCCCCAATCAGCGAGAGCGCCAATACCGGAACCAACAAAACGGGGTCCAGGCCGTTGCGAAAACGACGCCGTATCATGGGATCCTACTGCCTCGCCATTTCCCTGACCCTGTCCGGCCTCCGTTTGTCGTGGAACACCTGCAGTACCTTCGCCGCAATCGGAGCGGCGACGGCTCCGCCCGAGCCGCCGGCTTCAACCAGGACGACCACGGCGACCTCAGGAAACTTCTGGGGAGCAAAACCCACAAACCAGGCATTGGCAGTGAATCGGGAGGCCTGGGCCTCGTCGAGCTTCGAAAGGCCCGCCTGGCCGATGGTCTGCGCCGTCCCCGTCTTCCCGCACACGTCGAAGCCGTTGACCTGAGCGGCGCGGCCCGTGCCATACCGATTCACAACTTCCCACATGGCTTCCCGCAGCAGGTCGAGATTGTCACTGGAAATCTCGACCGCGGACGCGTTTCTTGCCGGCCGGCGCCTGGGAACCTGGTCCCGGGCCAGATGCAGGGGAGCGGCAGATCCGGTGGCCAGGATACCGACCATCCGGGCCAGTTGAAGCGGCGTCAGGTGGACCGGGCCCTGACCGATGGAGACGGAAACGGTTTCCCCTCGATACCACTTCTCCCGAAAGGTCCGCCGTTTCCATTCCTTGGACGGCACCAATCCGGCAACCTCCCCCACCAGGTCGATTCCGGTGGGCCGGTCGAGGCCGATGGCCTGTCCAAAACCGGAGATCAGATCGATGCCCAGGGTCTTCCCGAGCTGGTAAAAGTACACATTGCAAGAGCTGCGGATCGCTTCCCGAAGCGACACCGGGCCATGCCCCTCCTTCTTCCAGCAGCGGAAATGGTGCCCGTACAGAGTCACTCCGCCGCCGCAAACGTGGGGCCGGTTCGGATCCACATCTCCCCATTCCAGACCGGCGAGCGCCACGACCAGCTTGAAGACCGATCCCGGAGCAAACGTACTCTGGAGCGCCCGGTTCTGGAGTGGATGGTGTTCGTCTCCGACGAGGCGGTCCCATTCGCTCCGGCTGATGCGGGCTGCGAACCGGTTCGGGTCGAAAGCCGGCTGGCTCACCATGGCCAGAATCTCGCCGTTTCGGGGATCGAAGGCGACAACCACTCCTCGCCGTCCGCCGAGTTGTTCTTCCGCCGTCATCTGCAGGTCGAGGTCAAGCGTGAGCTCAAGCGCGGCTCCCTCCTCGGGTGGAACCTGGCCCAACTCGTCGATGGTGCGCCCCAGGCTGTCGACGAGAATCTTACGGGTTCCGTTCCGGCCGGCCAGGTGACGATTGTAGACCCGTTCCACAGCGTACTTGCCGACAATGTCCCCGGCCTTGAAATCGGAAAACTCCGTGGTCTCCAACTGGCCCCGCGACGCCTCGCCCACATAACCCAGGACATGCGCGGCCAATTCTCCGTGCGGATACGACCGTCTCAGTTCGGACAGTATGTCCAACTCCGGATGCTCGCCTTTCCGGGAGAGGAGATAGGCCACCTCCGCCATGGTCAGGCTCCTTTTGACCACCAGCGGCTGGTAAGGGGAATAGCCGTCGGCCTCGGCGAAGCGTTGCTCCAGACGCTTTCTGTCAAGACCAAGACCCTGGACCAGATAGTCCACGGTGGCCTCCAAATCCGATGCCTCGCTCCGATAACACACCAAGCTGAACGAGTTCGCGCTGCTCGCCAATACCCGTCCTTCGCGATCGTAGATCACTCCGCGGGGGGCCCGGATGGGGATGTTACGGGCGCGGTTGCGCTCCGCCGCCACGCTATGTTGGGTGAAATCGACGACGGTCAGGTGCCAAAGCTTCAGGAAAAGCCCCAGAAACAAAACGACGAGAAGCCGCTGAATCCATTTGAGGCGAAGCCAGCAGAGCGAATTGTCCTGATAGATGGGCATGACTACCGATGCACCTCCAGCCACCCTTGGCGAAAGCCGTCAACGGTTGCCCGGGGACTGCTGCGCTTGGACTGCCCTGCCCAAAGGGATCTCCTAGAAAGGATCTTCCTCGACCATCGGGTTTCGGGTGAAATCCTTGGGAGGAAACTTGATCCGATCGTAACCGCGAAAAACGAAGACTCCGGCCACCGCCGCAACACAACTGCGAATAGCGACGAACGACACCGAGCTATCCGGCAACGGCTGGCTGAGTAGGTCCAAGATAGCAACCATGAGAACCGTGTCAAGGGCAGCGGCCGCCGCCAACAACAACATGCGCCCGAGAACGCCTTCCGCCGCCGCCCTCACGCGTAGCAGGCCAACCAGATATCCGACCAGGGTCTTGCTCAAGCCATTGAGTCCCAAGAGAGTCCCGACCAGCAAATCGGACAGCAAACCGAAAGATGTGCCCCAGAACGCCCCCTTGGCCGCCGTCGAATGCATGGCCAGGTACAGAACCAGTATCAGCGGAAGATCGAAGTAGCGCCGTAAATCCGGCAGCGTCCGGCTGAGCAGGATTTCGACGCCTCCTGCGAGCAGGAGCAGAATAAGAATCTCGGTTCGGGAAAATCGGGCTTGCAGAGGGGCCCAACTTGACTCGGCGGCTGGTCGCGGACGCTTCAAGGCAAACGTGCGACGAGAACTTCCTCGACCCTGGAAAAATCGACGAAGGGCTCGACCTTGATGTTGCGATGGCCCATTTCCCCTTTCTCTGAGGTCACGACGCGGCCGACCGGAATGCCTTTGGGATAGATCCGGTCGGTCCCGGAAGTGTAGACCAACTCCCCGACATCCACCGACTCGTGATTGGCGATGAATTTCCACTCGAGGAGATCGCTTCCGTCGCCTTGGAGCACGCCTTGCAGCCGGGAGTCGGCCAGCATGGCGCCGGCCGAAGCACCACGGTTGGTCACCAGTTCCACCTCCGAGCTCATGGGTGTGGTCGCCACAACGCGCCCGATGATGCCGGACAGGCCGATAACCGCCAGGTTCCGCTTGACGCCATGGCGGGTCCCGACGTTGATGCCGAGACGACGACTGAAGAAGGGAGCGGTCTTCCAGATTATGGTGGCCATCGTGGTTTCGAAAAGATGCTGCCGGGCGAGGATCTGGAGTTCGGTGCTGCGGCCCAGCATCGACTGAACGCTCCTGAGCTGCGCGTTCTCAAGGCGAAGCCTGACGACCTCCGCCTCCAATTCCTCGTTCCGCTCCTGAACTCCGAAGAGAATCACATAGCGATTCAGCGCTCCCTCGATACTGTCGGCCGCCGCCGATACAGCCAGCGCGAGAGGGGAGATCACGGCCACCCCCAGGGTCCTCAGCAGCGTATGGCCGTCGGGATTCCGCACCTGCGCCGAGATCAGCACCAAATGCAATACGACCGCCAAGATGACCAGAGGCAGTGATTTCCGTTCAGCCAGCCAACTCATTCAGCAGTCCGTGATGAAGGTCCCGCCGACACCGGGACCGTGGCTGCGCCCGCCGGACAAGGCGCTCTTACCAAGTATATCGGGAGAATGTGACCGGGGCGAAACGCGTCGCCCCCGGGACGCCCGCGCGGGAGAATGCCGTGACGACTCGTGCCGGGAGCTGCAGGAGATGCTCAGGAACTGATCCTCCTCAAGAGCTCGATGTCCTCGAGCATCTTTCCGGTCCCGATGGCGACAGAGGAGAGCGGATTCTCGGCCACATAGACGGGTAGGCCCGTCTCCACGCCGATTCGTTGATCCATCTTCTGGAGCAGCGCGCCCCCTCCGGTCAAGATGATTCCCGTGTCCGATATGTCGGCGGACAATTCGGGCGGCGTCCTCTCCAAGGCGACGCGGACCGCATTCACGATGGCCACCATGGAGTCGGCCAACGCCTCGCGAATCTCCTCGTCGGTGACGGTCACGGTCTTGGGAATTCCCTCGATGAGATTCCGTCCCTTCACCTCCGCGGTGATGGGATCCGGCAGTTCGGCCGCCGATCCGAGCTGGATCTTCACTCGCTCGGCCGTCCGTTCACCGATGAGCAGGTTGTGCTTTCGCTTGATGTACTGAATGATGGCCTCGTCCATTTCGTTTCCCGCCACCCTGACGGAACGGCTGTGGACGATCCCCGCAAGGCTGATGACGGCGATGTCGGTGGTCCCGCCGCCGATGTCGACGATCATGTTCCCGTTCGGCTCGGTAATGGGAAGACCGGCTCCGATGGCCGCCGCCATCGCTTCCTCCACCAGGTAGACCTCGCTGGCCTTCGCGCGGAGCGCAGATTCGCGAACCGCCCGCTTTTCCACCTGTGTGATCTCGGAAGGGATGCAAATGATGATCCGGGGACTCAGCAGAAAGCTCCTGTTCTGAGCCTTTCTGATGAAATAACGGAGCATTTCCTCGGTCACGTCGAAGTCGGCGATGACCCCATCCTTCATGGGCTTGATGGCGACGATGTTGCCCGGCGTCCTCCCCAGCATCTCCTTGGCGTCAGTCCCAACGGCTTCCACTTTGTTCGTGAACTTGTTGATGGCGACGATGGAAGGTTCGTCGACAACCACTCCCTTCCCCCGCGCGAAGACGAGAGTATTTGCCGTGCCCAGATCAATGGCCAAATCGTGGGAAAAGGATTTGAACAGGGAACGAAAGATCATAGGCCCCTATTGCTCCTCGAAATTCAGCGGGACCACACCGTCAGCCAAGGCAGTCCCGTTTCGCTGTCGTCCATTATCGGACGCCGCCGGTTTTTACCGCAAGAAAACTCTCTCCGGAGACCGCGTAGCAGTATCCGCCTCATGTTATAATCGGCGACTGACGCAAACCTGTTTCGGGGGCTGACGGAGGACTGGATGCTACCCTTTTTCCGAGAGAAGCGACGAGGTCTGAAATGGATCCTGTGGCTGGTCATCGTCGGGTTGGGCATCGGCATGGTGGGCCTGTTCGTCGATACCCCGGGTACCGGTTCCGGCGTTTCCTCCGCCCACGCGGCCGAGGTGGCCGATTACGTCATTACCTCCGGTGAATTCCGGAGACACTACATCCAACTCTTCGAAGCCTACCGCCGCGTCTACAATCTGGACCGGCAGGACCCTGCCATCATCAAGCAGTTGGGCCTGGGCCAACAGGCGCTCGATCAACTGGTGGCCGAATACGCAACGTTTCACGAAGCACGGCAGATGGGCATCGCCGTGACCTCGGAGGAAATCGTTCGATTCATCACCAGGACTCCCGTATTCCAGGAAAACGGGAATTTCATCGGCGTCGATCGCTATCGCGCCATTTTGCGGGCCAACAACTGGGCGCCCCAGGATTTCGAGGAGAGCATCCGCAGACAGCTTGCCCAGGAGAAGCTGCGCAGAATCCTGACGGATGGGATCTTCCCCACGTCGGGCGAGGTCCGGCGAGAGTTTCTGAAGCGGAATCAGGAGGTGAAGCTCCGGTACGTGGGCTTCGACCCGGAACAGTTGGCTCCGGGGAACGTCGAAGACGACAAACTCAAGGAGTATTTCGACGAACGGCAAGAGAATTACCGGGTCGGCGAGCAACGCAGGATACGTTACGTTTCCGTCGGCGTCGAGCCTGAGAATGTCAGCGTCTCCGAAGAGCAGATCCGCGATCGAATGGAGCGCGTCACCGACACGGACCAGGCGAGAGTCAGCCATATTCTGGTTTCGGTGCGGAGCCCCGAAGACGAACCCCCGGCGAGGGCCAAGGCCCAGGGCCTCCTGCAACAGCTTCGGTCCGGTGGGAATTTCGCGGAATTGGCTCGAGAGCACTCCGAGGACCCGGTTTCGGCAGCGGCCGGCGGGGACCTCGGCTTTTTCGGCCGAGGGAAAATGATGCCGGAGTTCGAGAAGGCCGCTTTTGAGTTGAAGCCCGGCGAGCTGAGCGATCTGGTGGTGACCCCCTTCGGCTACCACATACTCCTCGGCGCCTTCAATCCCGAGCACCACGACGGCGATGCCCGGCGTCCGATCGCCGAATACGAAGCCCGGCGGCAGGAGGCGGAAGACCAGGCCAAGGACCTGGCGGAGAAAATCTCCGGAGAGCTGGCGGAGGACCCGGATCTGGCGAAGGCGGCGAGCGCTCGCGGTCTCGCGGTTGAGGAATCGGAGTACTTCGAACTCGGGGGTTTCATTCCCGGCCTGTCCGTCAAGAACGACTTCAATCAGAAAATCTTCGATCTCCAGGACAACCAGTCGCTGAAACCGTACGAGGCGGCCGGTTCCTTCGTGGTGGCTCAGCTCATCGAAATCCGGCCCGGACACATGCCGCCTTTCGAAGAGATCCGTGAAAAGGTTCTCGCCGACTACCGCTCCACCCAGGGCGACGAAGCCGCTCGGGAGAATGCCTTCGCCATGCACAAGGCGATCCAGGACGGTGGCGAGTTCCAAAAACTGACGGAGGAAGGGGAATTGCAGGTCATGACGACCCCTTTCTTCAAACGGGGCGGCACCATCGACGAGAACCTCCGATTCTCGCCGCAGGTTCACGAACATGCCTTTCGGCTGGAGAAGGGAGAGGTCGCTCCGCCGGTACTCGTCACCGGAAAGTACTTCGTGTTCCAGGTCGCCGAGAAGACGCCGCTGGACCAGGAGCAGTTCGAACGCGAGAAGAGTCAGTTGGAGAAGGAGCTGACGGAGAAGAAGCGCACGGACTACTTCAACGCCTATGTGGAAGGCACGCTGGAGCGCCTGCGCGGGGACGACGCCATTACCATCAACCAGGAGACGGTGGACCGCATAACCGGTTAGCCGGCATCGGCCGGCGCGGCCGGTCCCCGCCATTTGCTCCCCTGCACCGACGCCGGTGTCTCAGGCGACTACTGCACCGTGACCGACTTGGCCAGATTCCGGGGCCGGTCGATGTCGCAGCCTCGCTCTTCGGCCACGTAGTAGGCCAGCAGTTGGAGCGCGATCACGCTCAGGAATGGCGTGAACATCTCCCCGCATTGCGGAATCTCGATGAGGTCGTCGGCCAGCTCCGCCAAGTGGGTGTCTCCTTCCGTCCCCACCGCGATGACCGGCCCGTTGCGACTCTTGATCTCCTGGATGTTCCCGATCATCTTTCGATAGACACTGTCGCGGGGCGCCAGGCAGACGGTCGGGAAACTCTCGTCCACCAGGGCAAGAGGTCCGTGTTTCATTTCTCCCGCGGCATACCCCTCGGCGTGCAGGTAGGAGATCTCCTTCATCTTCAGGGCGCCCTCCATCGCCACCGGGTAGCTGAATCTTCTTCCCAGATAGAGAAGGCTCCGATGTCGGGCGTAACGGCGGGCGATTTCTTCAATGGCGGGCGCCTGCGCAAGCATGGACCGCATCCTGCCGGGCAGTGCCCGGAGCTCATGGACGAATTCCTGGCCTTCGCTCAACGACATCTGCTGGTGACGGCCCAGCAGGAGGCCCACCAGGTAGAGAATGGCGATCTGGGAGACGAAAACCTTGGTGGAGGCGACACTGATTTCCGGGCCGGCGTGATTGTAGATTCCGGCGTCGGTCAGGCGGGCGACCGTGCTGCCCACCACGTTGACGAGGCCCAGGCTGAGAGCTCCGCGCCGCTTGACTTCGCGGACCACGGCCAGGATGTCGGCCGTCTCCCCCGACTGGCTGATGGCCAGAACCGCCGTCCGCGCCTGCAGATTCAGCTTGCGGTACTGGAACTCGGAAGCGAAATCGACGTCGACAGGATAGTTGGTGCAGCTCTCGATGACGTAACGCCCCAACAAGCCGGCATAATAGGAGGTCCCACAGGCCAGGATGATGAGCCGCCGCATGTTCCTCAGGCGCGACCAGACTCGCTCCACGCCGCCCAGCTTGGCCAGTCCTTCCGCCTCGATCAGCCTTCCCCTGATGGCTTCTCCGACCACCTCGGGCTGCTCATGGACCTCCTTGAGCATGAAGTGGGGGTAACCCCTCTTCTCGGCGGAAGACATGTCCCAGTCCAGGGTCTGGACGGAGCGATTCATGGGCATCCCGCTGAGAGTTCGGATCCGGTAGCTCCCGGGCTTCAGCAACGCCACCTCCCCGTCATGGAGGTAGGCCACCTCCCGGGTGTGACTCATCAGGGCCGCCGCGTCCGACGCGGCGAAGATCTCACGGTCCCGGATTCCCAGGATCAAGGGGCTGCCCAGCCGGGCGACCACGATCTGGGAAGGATTGTCGGAGGAGATCACACCGATTCCGTAGGTCCCGTCGACACGTTGAAGGGCCGAATTGACCGCATCTTCCAGGTCGCCTCGATAGTATTCCTCGATCAGGTGGGCCAGGACCTCGGAATCGGTGGAAGAGCGGAACCGGTGTCCCTTGTCCCGAAGCTCCTCCCGCAACTGCCGGTAGTTCTCGATGATGCCGTTGTGCACCACGAAGATGCGGTCCCGGCAGTCGCCATGCGGATGAGCGTTTTCGGGAGAGGGAACCCCATGGGTGGCCCAACGGGTGTGGGCAATGCCGCCCCAACCCGTCCAGGACTTGTCCCCGACAAGCCCCGCCAGATCCGAGATCTTCCCCACCGCTTTCCGGCAGTGAATCTTCTCATTCACGGCCACCGCGACACCGCTGGAGTCGTAGCCGCGGTATTCCAGCCTTCTCAAGCCGTTGAGCAGGATCGGCAGGGAGGGACGATCCCCCAGGTAGCAGATAATTCCACACATCGTTCCCTCAAAATACTACCAGCAGCCCGTCGGGACCCCTCCCGCCCCGCAACGTGAGCCGTGGTGGCCTCTGCCGGAACGTTGGGAGGGAGGGCGCGTCCGGGAGGGCGCCCGAAGACACTTGCAGGTGATTGAGTTCCGGGTGGAACCGAAGCCCGGGAGCCTGCGGCGCAGACTCCTAGAGAAGGCCCAGTTGAAGTTTTGCCGCCTCGGACATGTTCTCCATGGTCCAAGGCGGGTCCCAGACGATTTCTACGGCGACTTCTTCAACACCGGGAAGCGTCCGTACTTTGGACTCGACCTCCAACGGCAACGACTCGGCCACCGGACAGCTGGGCGAAGTCAGGGTCATCTTGATGTCTACAGCGCCAACGGAGTTGACGTCGACTCCGTAGATCAGACCCAATTCGTAGATATCCACCGGAATCTCCGGATCGTAACAACTCCTGAGGACCGAAATCACCTCTTCGTGGATGGGGCCGCCCACCGGAGCAGTCCCACTTTCCGTTTCGGCCTGGAAACCCGGTTCCGGGTTCGGTTCTTCTGCCATGGTTCCCCCTCCGCGGCGCTCCGCGAGAGTCTTATTCAGTCGAGACGACCTCGTTTCTCTTTTCGAGCGCCGCCCGCAATGCATGCCAGGTCAAGGTGGCGCATTTCACCCGAACCGGATAACGGCTGATCCCTTCAAACACCACCAATTTGCCCAGATCCGGTTCGAAATGATCTTCCGAATCGAGCTTCCCGGTCACCAGTTGGTGAAAACGCTTGAACAACGCCTCGACTTCCTCCAGTTTTTTCCCCTTCAGGCTCTCGGTCATTATCGAGGCGGATGCCATGGAGATGGCGCACCCCGAACCCTGAAACGAGACGTCGACGACGACGGAGCCCTTCAACTTGACATATACGGTGACCCGGTCGCCGCAGAGGGGATTGAAGCCTTCCGACTGATGATCCGCGCCCTCCAGAACAGCGAAATTCCGAGGCCGCCGGTTGTGATCCAGGATGACCTCCTGGTAGAGGGCGCTCAGGTCCGGCATCACTCAAACACCTCGATCACCTTCCTGAGGCCTCGGCACATGGCATCGATCTCTTCCCGCGTGTTGTAGAACGCCAGCGACGCCCGCGCCGTGGCCGGGAGCCCATAGTAATCCATCAGAGGCTGGGCACAGTGATGGCCGGTCCGAATCGCCACCCCCTCCAGATCCAGAATGGTGCCCATGTCGTGAGGATGGATTTCGTCCAGAACGAAGGAGAGCACGGCCGCCTTTGACGGCGCGGTGCCGATCAGGCGCAGTCCGGGAACCTGGGAAAGCCGGGAAGTTGCGTACTCCAAAAGCTCGTTCTCGTAGGCCTCAATGCGATCGAGGCCCAGATTCTCCAGATAATCCAGCGCCGCGGCCAGCGCGACGACGCCGGCGATATTGGGCGTCCCCCCCTCGAACTTGTGCGGAGGTTCGTTGTACGTCGTCTTCTCGAAGGAGACGGAACGGATCATCTCCCCTCCTCCCTGATAGGGAGGCATGGATTCCAGATGTTTCCATTTGCCGTAAAGGATGCCGATGCCGGTGGGGCCGTAGACCTTGTGTCCTGAGAAGCAATAGAAATCGCAATCCAGTTCCTGCACGTCCACCTTCAGGTGCGGCGCCGCCTGCGCCCCGTCCAGAAGGACGAGGGCCCCGTGCCCATGCGCCATTTCGACCATTTTCCGCACCGGGTTGATGGTCCCGAGAACGTTGGACACATGGGTCACCGCGACGATCCGGGTGCGAGGGTTCAACAACTTCTCGTACTCGTCCAGAAGCATCTCACCCTGGCCGGAGACGGGAATGACCCGAAGCCGGGCGCCCTTTTCCTGGCAGAGCATCTGCCAGGGAACGATATTGGAATGGTGCTCCATTTGGGAAACGATGACCTCGTCACCCGGGTTCAGAAGGCTCCGTCCGGCGGTCTGAGCCACCAGATTGATGCCCTCGGTCGTGCTCCGGACGAAGACGATCTCTTCCGCCCGCGTGGCGTTGACGAACCGCTGCACTCTCTCACGGGTCGCCTCATAGGCGTCCGTCGCGCGGACGCTCAAAAGATGGACCCCCCGCTGAATGTTGGCGTTGGTGCGGGAATAGTAGCGGCTCACCGCATCGATGACCTGCTGCGGTTTCTGGCTGGTGGCCGCATTGTCCAGGTAGGCCAGCGGCTTGCCGTGAACCTTCCGGGAGAGGATCGGGAAATCCCGGCGGATGCGTCCCGGATTCAGCCCTCCGGACACGCGCCGGCGATGGTTTCGGGCGGTTGTGCTGAAGCTCACGTCAGCGCCTTCCTCAAAAAAACACCTTGCGGCAGCCGGTCGAAGAGCAGGGAGCTGAGTCGATTCCGGAGGCCGGGCAGCCGGACGCGGCGGATCACATCTTCGGCGAAACCGTAGGTCAGAATGCTTCGGACCATGTCTTCATCGATGCCTCGCGACCGCATGTAGAAGATGGCTTCCTGGTCGAGCTGGCCGATGGTGGCGCCATGGGTGCACTTGACTTCGTCGGCGTAGATCTCCAGTTGGGGCTTCGTGTTCACCAAGGCCCGGTCGGACAACAGCAGATTGTTGTTGGTCTGCACCGAGTCGGTCTTTTGGGCTCCCGGATGGACCACGATGCGGCCCCGGAACACTCCCCGGGATCGATCGCCCAGAATGCCCTTGTAAATCTCACGGCTGCCGCAATGGGGAGCGGCGTGCTCGATCCGGGTGTGGTTGTCCACCAACTGCTCGCCGGAAACGACAAAGATTCCGTCAAGCTTTGCGTCCGCCCCCTCGCCCCCGAGAAACACGTTCAGGTCGTTGCGTGTCAGCCGGCCTCCCACGTCTGCCGACATGGTGCGAGCCACACTATTGGATTCCTGCCGGATCTCCAGGGTCGAGACATGGTGTGCGGCGGGACTCTCCTCCTGCAGCCGATAGTGATCCAGGTTGGCGTTCTCGCCCACCGCCACCTCGGTGACGGGATTGCTGAAATAGGACTTGTCTCCAACTCCCAGGTAGTGCTCGACCACCGAGCATTCGCTCCCGGCGCCCACCAGGATCAGATTCCGCGGATGCGTCACGAATGCCGGCCCGCCGTTGCCGGTGGAAAGAAAAACGAGATGGATGGGATCCGGGATCCGGGATCCGGCGGAGACCCGAACCACTGCTCCGTCTTCAATGAACGCCGTGTTGAGAGTGACGAACGGATGGCGGTCAGCCTCCACATACCGGGCCAGATGAGCCTCGACCTCTTCGGGACATTCCCGAAGAATGGACGCCAGGGAGCCGACCCGGACCCGGCTCTCCCTCTCGTCCACGTGGGACAACTCGGCGCAGTATCGTCCATTCAGGAAGACGCAACGGACGCCGCCCTGGCCCCCGGCCGCCAGGGACTCCGTCCGCCAGTGTCCGTCCGGAGAAGGCGCGGGAGCGGTCTCATAAGAGGTGGCCGCCAAACGGGCGACGTTGGTATAACGCCAATCCTCATCGGCAATGGTGGGAAAACCCGTCTCGGCGAAACGCAACATGGCTTCCCGGCGCAGCCGGGACAACCAGGCGGGACTGTCCGACGCCGCATCGTCCAGCCGGTTGAATCGTTCCAGGTAGGAGTCCAGGGACTTTCGTGCGACCTTCATTTCGATTCGTGCCTCGATTGCGGGCTAGCCCGCCACCGCCCGCGGCCGGTTCTGCTCCAGGCCGGCGTACCCTCTTTCTTCCAGTTCCAGAGCCAACTCCTTGCCCCCCGACCGGACGATGCGGCCGCGGGCCAGGACATGGACGAAGTCGGGGACGATGTAATTGAGCAGACGCTGGTAATGGGTCACGACGATGATGGCCCGCTCGGACGACCTCATGGCGTTGACACCGTGGGCGACGACCTTCAGCGCGTCGATATCCAGCCCCGAATCGGTTTCATCCATGATGCAGAGGTCCGGTTCCAGGACCGCCATCTGGAAGACCTCGTTGCGTTTTTTCTCGCCGCCCGAGAAACCCTCGTTCACCGGCCGGGTCAGGAGGCTCTCGTCCATCTTCAGAAGCCGGGTCTTGTCACGGACCAGCTTGAGGAAATCCAGGGCGTCGACCTCCTCCTGGGAGCGGCTGACCCGGATCGAGTTGAGGGCGGCCCTCAAGAAATAGGTGTTGCTCACTCCGGGAATCTCCACCGGGTATTGAAAGGCCAGGAATATCCCCGCCTGGGCCCGCTCTTCCGGTGAGCACTCCAACAGGTCTTCGCCCTTGTAGGCGATCGATCCCCGAGTGACCTCGTAGTCTTCCCGGCCGGCCAACACTTGGGCCAAGGTGCTCTTCCCGGACCCGTTGGGCCCCATGATGGAGTGGATCTCTCCCTTGCGGACCGTAAGATCCACACCCTTCAGGATCTTCGTATCCCCCGATCTCACATGCAGATCACTGATTTCGAGCATTGGATTCCCTTCCTGAGTTCAGGAGCCTCGCGGCTTGATGGATTGGCGGCGCGGCGGTTTACCCGACGCTTCCTTCGAGGCTGATGGACAACAGTTTCTGGGCCTCGACGGCAAATTCCATCGGCAGTTCCTTGATGACCTTCTTGCAGAAGCCATTGACGATCATGGAGACGGCGTCCTCCGCCGAAAGTCCCCGCTGCTGGCAATAGAAGATCTGATCCTCTCCGATCTTTGAGGTCGACGCCTCGTGCTCCATGTGGGCGCTGCTGTTGTTCACCTCGATATAGGGGAAGGTATGGGCTCCACACTCGTCCCCCATCAACATGGAATCGCACTGGGTATAGTTGCGGGCCCTTTCGGCGCCGGAGCCGATCCGGACCAGGCCCCGGTAGGTATTCTGTCCATGGCCGGCCGAAATCCCCTTGGAGACGATGTTGCTCCTGGTGTTCTTGCCGATGTGGATCATCTTCGTCCCGGTATCCGCCTGCTGCCGGTTGTTGGTCAGGGCCACCGAGTAGAACTCCCCCACGGAATTGTCGCCCAGCAGGATGCAGCTCGGATATTTCCAGGTAATTGCCGATCCTGTCTCCACCTGCGTCCATGAGATCTTGGAATTGACGCCCTGGCACTTGCCCCGCTTGGTGACGAAATTGTAGATGCCGCCCTTGCCGTTCTTGTCTCCCGGGTACCAATTCTGAATGGTGGAGTACTTGATCTCGGCATTGTCCAGCGCCACCAGCTCCACCACCGCCGCGTGGAGCTGGTTCTCGTCTCTCATGGGGGCCGTGCAACCCTCGAGATAGCTGACGTAGGACCCCTCGTCGGCGACGATCAGCGTGCGCTCGAACTGGCCGGTCTTGGCGGCATTGATGCGGAAGTAGGTGGAGAGCTCCATGGGACAGCGGACGCCTTTGGGAACGTACACGAAGGAACCGTCGGTGAAGACGGCCGAGTTCAAGGCCGCAAAGAAATTGTCGGTGTGGGGCACCACCGTCCCCAGATAGCGTCGAATCAGTTCCGGATGCTCCTGAATGGCTTCGCTGAACGAACAGAAGATGATTCCCAGTTCCGAGAGCTTCTCCTTGAAGGTCGTGGCCACCGAGACGCTGTCGAAGACGGCATCCACGGCCACCTCCGTGACTCCGGCCAGCATTTCCTGCTCCCGCAGAGGTATGCCCAGTTTTTCGTAGGTGGCGCGGATCTCCGGGTCGATGTCGTCCAGGCTCTTGGGGCCGTCGCCGTTGGACTTGGGAGCCGAATAGTAGACGATGTCCTGGTAGTCGATGGGGGGATAGTGGACATTGGGCCACTCGGGCTCCGCCATCTTCCGCCAGCGGCGATAGGCCCTGAGCCGCCACTGGAGCATCCACTCGGGCTCCTCCTTCTTGGAGGCAATCAACCCGATGGTGTTTTCGTCCAGGCCGGGAGGAACTTCGTCGGTCTCCACATCGGTGTAGAAGCCGTACTTGTATTCCTCCGCCGCCAGATCCTGCAACTGTTCCATCTCAGTAGGCATGGGATTCCTCTCTCGCCGACGATGGTCGTTCCGGCAATCCTTCCCGGTATTCAGCCTCTGGCCTGCGGCGGGTCCAACTCGTTCCCGCGTCCCGCCTCCAGCGGGACCAACGAGTCTGCGAGGGGCGATGTCATGTCCAGCAGACTGATCCTCTCCAGTGCGTCCAGAACCGCCTGATTGATCACTTGCCAGTTGCTCCGGATACAGCAGACCGGCTCCTGCTTGCACTCGCCAGGGGTCCCGATGCACTCGGTCATGGCAATGGGCCCCTCGATGACGTTGATGATGTCCGCCACCGAGATTCGCCCCGGCTTGAGTGCCAGACTATAGCCCCCCTTGGCGCCGCGGCGGGACGACAGGACTCCTTGCCGAGTCAGGACCTTGAGGATCTTGCTGACCATGGGCAGCGGGATCCGGGTTTCGTCGGAAAGTGTTCGAGCACTGTAGGTCAGTCCCTCGCCACCGGCAAAATGCGTCAACAGAACGATTCCGTAGTCGGCCTCCTTGCTCATTCGAATCACGGCTTCGTCACCCTCTGGAGCGCATATAGTACTAATTTGGTCCTGTTTATGTCAACGCGCGCGGCGGTCTATTTTGGAGCGGCTCTCAGGCCCTGCCGCCCACCGGCGTCACGCGGCGGGATCCGGCACGTCGTGAGCCTGTCGACGCCGGGAAGAACGGCTACGGACGGGGCCCCGGCGGCGAACCGGGGGCGTAGTATCCGGGCCGGGTATGGACGACGGCACCGGGAACCGCCGCCCGGATGGTCACGTCGCGCCATGAGCCGTCACGGGCGCGATTCGTCGGACGATAAGAAATATAGTATTGATTCTTAAGCTCTTCCGCGACCCTCACATAGACGTCGGAAAGGCTTCCGAAGGCCTCGCTGTCAAGGACGCGGCCGCCGGTCCGATCCGCCAGCGTACGGAGGAATTTCTTCACCCCGACGATGTACTCGTCCGTCATCTGCCTGGGGATGAGGCGGCCGCGGCTCTGGAGTTGGATTCGCATGTACCTGGCGCTTACCCAGTATGCTTCCACCGTGGACGCGACGTAGGTCATGGCCTCCGAGCGGGTCACCAGGTCCAGGACCTCGTCGGGTGTGACCATGCTGTTGGTGTCGATTCCGTCGGACAGCAGAATGATCGCCTTTCTTCCCGACACGCCGGCCAGGAGATCGTCGCAGGTGACGTAGAGGGCATCGTTTAGAACCGTCTTTCCCTTGGCGTAGATCTTCAGCATCGCGTTTTCGATGCGCTGGCGGTCGTTGGTCCAATCGAGGATGAGCTTGGGGAGGTTGCTGAAAGTGATGACGGCGATCTGGTCTTCCTCGCCGAGGCTGTCCACAAAGCGGAGAGCCGCCCGCCGGATCTCGCTCTGGCTTCCCCGGGTGCTTCCGCTGACATCCACCAGCAGCACCACGCGCACGGGCAGCGCCTCGCTGTAGAAGTTCAGGATCTCCTGCCGGACGCCGTCCTCGTAGACGGAGAACTGGTCGCGGGTCAAACCCCGGAGGAAGCCGCCCTGGGCGGATCGCGCGTTCACCGAAAGGAAGACCTGGTCTACGGCGACACCGATTCGAAAGCCGGTGTCGGTTTCCTCGGCTTCGGGGGGGACGTCGTCCTGGATGGCGGGCCAGAAGAAACCCCAGATCAACAATGCCAGATGGGCCACGCGTCCATTATAACGGAGGATCGGCGTTGGGTCGGGGTCAGGCCAGGGGGGACTTCGTCTTTTCCAGGAGGCGAATCCGGCCGATCTCCAATCCCGGGTCCACGGCCTTGCACATGTCGTAGAGAGTCAGGGCGGCGACAGCCACCGCCGTCAAGGCCTCCATCTCCACGCCGGTCGCCCAGCGGCAACTGACCCGGCTCCGGATCAGGAACCCCGACTCGTCCAACTCCACGTCCACGTCCACAAAATCCAGGTTGATGTTGTGGCAGAGCGGAATCAGGCCGCTGGTCCGCTTGGCCGCCTCGATCCCGGCCAAGCGGGCGACCTCGAACGGGTTGCCCTTGGGAAGACCGGCTTCGAGTATGGCCCGCCGGGTCCTCTCCGCAATGAGGACCCGTCCCTCGGCCGCCGCCGTCCTGCGGACCAGTTTCTTGGCGCCGATATCCACCATGCGCGCTTTCCCGGTGGAGTCCACATGAGTCAGCCGCGACATTTTCGCCTCCTCTCATGCCAGCCGGCCACGGCCCGGGTCGGCGTCCAGGAGCAGGACCGAGGCCCGCTCGCCGGCGGCGATCCCGGAGACGTGGGCGGGAATGATCAACAGGGAATCGGCCCTCGCAAACCCCGTCAGATCGGCGGACCCTCCCGTCTCGACGGGAGAAACCCGAAGGCCGCCGCTCCATTCCGTGCGGGCCGGCTTGAAGAAGGTTCGGCCCGGCTTCTGGGAAACCGCCTGCGTCAACGTGGCCTCGATCCTGCGCAATGAAACCGATACGAATCCCATCCAGCGGCGAACCAACGGCCTTGCAAAAAGCTGAAAGGTAACGAACGCCGAAACCGGATTGCCGGGAAGACCGAAGGCCAGCGTCGATCCCCTGCGGCCCACGCAGATCGGTTTTCCCGGTTTGACGGCGGCCTTGTGGAAAATCAGACTGGCTCCTTCCCGCTCCAGGATCCGGTGAACGAAATCATACTCCCCCATGGACACACCGCCGGAGAGGAGGAGGAGGTCGGATTTCAGGCCGGATCTAATGACCTCCGCGATGCGCTCCGGATCGTCCCCCACCGAGACCTCCGATTCGACCTTCAGCCCGAGGCGGCGACAGAGCGCCGAGATCATGGGGCCGTTGGAATTCCGTATCTGCCCGAATCGGGGCCGGGCTTCGACCGGAACCAACTCATCCCCGGTGGAGACCACGGTCACGGAGAGGGGCCGAAAGACTTCCGGTCGAGCCTGGCCGAACGTGGCCAGGACGCCGATCTCGGCGGGACCGATCAATCTTCCTGCTTCCAGAACCACGCTTCCCCGGGCGACTTCCCTGCCCCGGCTGGCGACGTTGGCTCCCGCCGCCACCGTTTTCAGGATCTCCACGGTGGACCCATCGACCATTCTCGACTCCTCCACCATCTGGACCGCATCGGTGTCGCGCGGGACAGGCGCCCCGGTCATGATCCGCACCGTTTCGCCCGGAGCCACGGACGGCAATGAATCCGCCCCGGCCGCCACCTCTCCAACCACGTCCAGGCGGGCCGGGACCTTCCTGACGTCGGCGCTGCGGACGGCAAAACCATCCATGAACGATTTGTTGAACGGGGGAACGTCAGCGTCCGCACGCACGGGAGCCGCCAGAACTCGATCCAGACACTGCTCCAATGGCAGCTTCACCGTCACCGGGGGCGGACACTGGGCGAGAATTCGCTCCAAGGCCTCCTCGTAGGGAAGCAAATCGACCATTTCGTTCACTCTCCGTCTGCGGTTACGGAACCTGGAGGCTACAGCACCACCCGTTCCCGATACTCTCCAAACACCTCTCCCATGGCCTCGGACATTTCTCCGACCGTCGCGCCCGCTTCGACCCCCTCCACGATGGCGGCCATCAGGTTCTTCCGCCCACGGGCCGTTCGGCTCAGCTTCTCCATGGACCGCCGCCAGCGGTCCCGGTTCCGTGCGGCCCGATGCTGTGACAATTCCATCATCTGCCGCTCTCTCGTCTCGGGGTCCACCCTCAACAACTCAATGTCCACCGGATCTTCATCTTGAAATCGATTGACGCCCACGACCACCCGCTCCCCCGACTCCAGGGTTCTTTGGAGACGATGAGCCGAGTCCTGGATCTCTCTTTGGATGAAACCGCTCTCGATGGCCGGCACCATCCCTCCCATGGACCGAATGCGCTCCAGGTAGCTCTCCGACTCCTCCTCCAGGCGGTTTGTGAGCTTCTCCAGATACCAACTTCCGCCGAGCGGGTCGACCGCCTCCGTCAGGCCCGATTCGTGGGCCAGAATCTGCTGGGTCCGGAGCGCCAGCTCGGCGGCGGCTTCCGTCGGAAGAGACATGGCCTCGTCTTTCCCGTTGGTGTGAAGCGACTGGGTGCCTCCCAGAACCGCGGCCAATGCCTGCACGGCGGTTCGGACCACGTTGTTGTCCGGCTGCTGCGCCGTCAGCGTGCTTCCGCCGGTCTGGGTGTGAAAACGCATCATGCAGGACTTGGGATTCCGGGCGCCCCAGCGTTCCTTGACGCAACGGGCCCAGAGCCGGCGCGCCGCGCGGAACTTGGCCACCTCCTCGAAGAGGTCGTTGTGGGCAGCGAAAAAGAAGGAGAGCCGGGGGGAGAAATCATCGATGTGGAGTCCCGCCTTCAAGACCGATTCGACGTAGGTTTCGGCATTGGCCAGCGTGAAGCCGATCTCCTGAGCGGCCGTAGACCCGGCCTCCCGGATATGGTAGCCGCTGATGGAAATCGGGTTCCATCCGGGCGCCGCCTCATGGCAGAACGCCACCAGGTCGGTCACCAGCCGGAGGGACGCTTCCACCGGATAGAGATAAGTGCCGCGCGCAATGTATTCCTTGAGAATATCGTTCTGGACCGTGCCCCGTACCGCCCCCCAGGACGTTCCTTGCCGGCGGGCCTGAACCAGATAGAGCGCCAGCAGAATCGGCGCGGTGGCGTTGATGGTCATGGAGGTGGAAACCCTGCCCAGGTCGATTTCACGAAACAGGGTTTCCATGTCCCACAGGCCGTCAATGGCAACACCGGCGCGGCCCACCTCTCCCTCCGCCAGGGGATGGTCCGAATCCAAGCCCAACTGAGTCGGCAGGTCGAACGCTACGGACAGGCCCCGGTTTCCCTGAGAGAGGAGGTAGCGGTATCGGCGATTGGATTCCCGAGCGGTGGCGTAACCCGAATACTGGCGGATCGTCCAGTGCCGGTCACGATACATGCCCGGATAAGCGCCCCGAGTGAATGGATAGCCGCCCGGTTCCCCCAGATCCGAAATCTCGTCGAACTCCGGCATGTCGCGAGGCCCGTGGCATGCCTTCCCGGGCTCGCCGGCGCCGTCGCCGGAGCTCAATTTGGTGGCATCCTTCCTCACTTTACAAGCCCCTCGCGTTTGATATCATGGGCTCAATCCAAGGCCAGCAAGCCGCAAGGCCATGGCCTTGCTCGATTTCGGCTGGATGTTAGCAACGGGAAGGGTGGAACTCAAATGCGAGACGGGCAGTTGAAGGACTACAAGAAGAAACTCGAGTCGGCCATCAACGACGCCCTCGTCAACTCCCCCCAGATCAACGCCGCCATTCAAGGCATTCGAGAGCACGGATACGATGTCTTCCTCATCATCGAAGCCACCATCGGCTTCAATGCCCGGGGGAGCGGCGCGGCGCCAGCCAAGAAACTGTCAGCGGTAAGGCTTCAGTTGACGGGTCAGGACGAGAAGTTTCTGCGTTCGCTGAAGATCAGCCCCGAGTAGCACACCCTTTCTGTCCGGGTCCATTTTGGGAGCCTCCGGACGCGAAGGGGCTACCTTCCCCACCATATGCCCGATCTCTCCGTCGACGTCATTGTCATTGGGGGCGGCCACGCGGGTTGTGAGGCGGCGTCAGCCGCGGCCCGAATGGGGGCCAAGACCGCCCTGGTCACCATAAACCGGGAAATGATTGCCCAGATGTCATGCAACCCGTCGGTCGGGGGCATCGGCAAGGGACACCTGGTGCGGGAGATCGATGCCCTGGGAGGCCTCATCGGCCAAGTGGGGGATTCCAACGGAATCCATTTCCGGCTGCTCAATCGGAGTCGCGGCCCTGCCGTCCAAGCCCCTCGCGCCCAGTGCGACAAGAAACTCTACCGGCAGGAGATGCAGCACCGGCTGCGTTGTCAGGACAACCTGACGGTCGTCCAGGCCGAGGCCACCGCCCTGCTGCGGCGTGGGAACCGGATCGCCGGTATCGAAACCGCTGCCGGCGACCGGATCGACGCGGCCTGCGTCGTCTTGACCACCGGCACCTTCCTGAACGGCCTCTGCCATTTGGGGCAAAAGAAGTTCCGCGCCGGCCGTTCGGGCGAAAAGGCTTCCGTGCAGCTCGCCCGGTCGTTGAAATCCATCGGTTTTCGCCTCGGGCGCCTGAAGACCGGAACGCCGCCGCGGCTCGAAAGGAAGAGCATCGACGTCTCGCGTTTCGAAGTCCAGTCGAGCGATCCGGACCCCACCCTGTTCTCGTTCCAAAGCCCTGGGCCGAGACTGCCCCAGGTCGACTGTTGGCTCACGCTCACCAACAATCGCGTCCACCAGGTGATTCGCAACAATCTGCACCGCAGTCCTCTTTACAGCGGAGACATCGTGGGCCTCGGTCCCCGCTACTGCCCCTCCATCGAGGACAAGGTGGTGAAGTTTCCGCACCACGACCGCCATCAACTCTTTCTGGAGCCGGAAGGGCTCGATTCCGAACTCATATACGTCAGCGGCCTCTCCACCAGCCTTCCGGTGGACGTGCAGGCAGAGATCCTGGCCCAGATCGACGGCTTGGAAGACGCGACCATGATCCGGCCGGGCTATGCGGTCGAGTACGACTACGTTCAACCGTCGGAGCTGCGGCCCTCGCTGGAGACCAAGAAGGTCGAGGGGTTGTTTCATGCCGGCCAGATCAATGGAACCACGGGCTACGAGGAAGCCGCCGGCCAGGGAATCCTCGCCGGCATCAATGCGGCCCTCAAGGCCGCGGGAGGCGAGCCCTTCGTGCCCAGCCGCAGCGAGAGCTATCTGGGCATCCTGGTGGACGACCTGGTCACCAAGGATGTCGACGAGCCGTACCGGATGTTCACGTCCCGAGCCGAGTGCCGCCTGCTGCTCAGGATCGACAATGCCGACCGGCGACTCATGCCTCACGGCCACAGGCTGGGACTGGTGTCGTCGAAACTCTTCGACAAATTCCGGGACAAATGGCAGCGGATCGACGACGCCATCGATTTCTTGCGGAAAACCCGCCTGAAGAAAGCGTCCCGCCTGCTGGAGGAGCTGAGGGTTCGCACCGGCGCTCCCCGTGGCGCCTGCCTGGACCGCCTGCTCAAGCGGCCAGAGGTCGACATTCGTGACATGACTCCCATTTTGAGGGCCCACGGGCATCATCTGAGCCGTGAAGAGGGACAGGTGGTCCAGACGCAGATCCGGTACGAAGGCTATATCCGCCTGCAGATGGAGGATGTCCGGCGGCTGAAGAACATGGAGGGCAGAATCATCCCTGCCCAACTCGACTTCGGCCGCGTCAACGGGCTTTCCCTGGAAATGAAGGAGCGTCTGGAGCGGGTTCGCCCCACCAGCCTGGGTCAGGCGTCCCGGATTCCCGGTATCACTCCCGCCGCTCTGTCGATGCTGAGCATTCACCTGGAAGTGAGAAAGAGGGCTTCGGTCCGGCAGCCAGTCACTGCAACGACCTCCCCAGCATGACACGCTTCTCGAAATGCGTCTCTTCGCTTGAAACCCTGTTCGGCCTGACCCTCGACCAAGCGCAACGAAACGGCGTTCGGACCTATCTCCGATTGCTGGCCAAATGGGACTCGCGGGTCAACCTGACCCGCGTCGCCCGAACGGACGACAGGCTGCGATTTCATTTCTTCGAGTCGTTCTGGCTCGCTCAGCAGTTTCTGGATCCGCGCCACACAATAGCGGACGTCGGCAGCGGAGCGGGGTTCCCGGGACTGGCCATGCAACTCTATCGCCCCAGCCTCTCCGTGACCCTGATCGAAAGAAGCTTCAAAAAGACCGTCTTTCTGAAGGAAGTCGCCCGGGCTCTTTCCCTTCGGGCACGGATCGTTCACGGAGAGGCCGAAACCGTCGCCGATTGGAAGGGCATCCAACTGGTCACGATCCGTGGCCTCAAACCGTCACCCGGATTGACCGAAACCCTGGCCGATCGCCGAATCCCGTTGCTGGCGCTCCATGGCGAGAAGCTCAGCGAACCCTTGAAGGGACGCCGCTGGGTCCGGCGCGAACGGGTTCCGGGCTCGCGCCGACGTTATGCGACGCTCTTCGGGTGAGTCGCGCTGAAAATTGCGCGGTTGTTTCACGTGAAACATTGCTGCCCCGGGTTCCACGGGCGTGTCCCCTGAACCGGGACAACCGGGCGGCAAAGCCCCCGGATCTTTCACCGCCTACTGTTACTATTTCCGCATCCGGAACCGAAAAATGACGAGAACCATCGCCATTGCCAACCAGAAGGGTGGTGTCGGCAAGACCACCACCGCAATCAACCTGGCAGCCTCGCTCGCTCTCGGAACGTGGCGGGTCCTCCTGGTTGACCTGGACCCCCAGGGAAACGCCACCTCCGGATTGGGAATCGACAAGAACGAAGACGCCCCCTTCATCTATGACATCCTTGCGGGCGCCGCGGATCCTGTTTCGGCTCTCAGGCAGACCGAGGTGGAGAGCTTGCACCTCCTGCCCGCCAACCGCGCCCTCGTGGGGGCCACGGTGGAACTGCTCGACGCGCCGGATCGGGAATGGCTGCTCGGCCGCGCATTGGCGCCGATTCGCGACCACTACGACTTCATCCTGATTGACTGCCCGCCGTCGCTGGGAATCCTCACGCTGAACGGATTGGTGGCGGCCGACGCGGTCCTCATTCCGATCCAGGCCGAGTACCTGGCCCTGGAGGGACTGACGGATCTGATGGAGACCATCCGGCGAATCCGGGAGGGTTACAACTCCAGCCTGTTGCTGGAAGGCATACTCCTGACCATGTACGACGAACGGCTCATCCTTTCCTCCCAGATTCGCGCCGATGTCTGTTCCCACCTGGGTTCGTGGGTTTTTGACACCTTCATTCCCCGCAACGTGCGGCTGGCAGAATGCGCCAGCTTCGGTCAACCCATCCTTCTCTATGACGCCCGGTGCAAAGGCGCCATCAGCTATCGGAATCTCGCCCGGGAATTGCTCGAACGCTACAAGCTGGGGCTGTCCCCGCTACCGCATGAGGTCAATGGATGATGCGAAAAGTTCTTGGACGCGGACTGGACGCCCTGCTGCCCAAAACAGAAACCAGCTCCTATTTTCTCCAGATCGAGCTGAATCGGATCCGCCCCAATCCCTTCCAGCCCAGAATCCACATGGACCGCGCCAAACTACAGGAGCTCGCCGATTCGATCACCGAAAACGGCGTTCTACAACCCATCGTCGTCCGGTCCCGGCCAGAGGGTTACGAAATCGTCGCCGGAGAACGACGCTGGAAGGCGGCTCAACAGGCCGGTCTTCCTCGGATCCCTGCCGTCGTTCAGGATCTTTCCGACCAAAGAATGGTGGAAGTCGCCGTCGTCGAGAATATTCAGCGGGACGAATTGAGTCCCATCGAGGAAGCGCACGCGTACCACATCCTGATCGAAGATTTTCAGCTCACCCAGGAACAGGTGTCTCAACGCGTCGGCCGCAGCCGCGCGGCCGTAGCCAACACTCTTCGCCTGCTGCGGCTTCCCAAAACAGTCCAGGAGTCCCTTTTGGGCGGCAGGATCAGCATGGGACACGCCCGGGCGCTGATTCCCCTGACTCAGGCACAGCAATTGAAGTTGGCCCGCCAAATCGTGTCGGAGGACCTCTCGGTCCGGCAGGTGGAGCGCCGCGTCCGGGCCCTGCGCCTCCCACCCTCGCGGCCGTCCGCCCTTGACCCCAACGTCAAGGCCGCGCAACAGAGGCTGCAACGACGTTGGAAGACGAGGGTTCAGATCCGTAGCCGGGGCTCAAAGGGCCGGATCGTCTTCTACTTCAATTCCCATGACGAACTGGATCGTCTGTACGAGAACCTCATGAAGGAGGAGTGAGCCCTTCCTCTCGCTATTTCCCAATGCAGAACGTGCTGAAGATCTGTCCCAGCAGGTCCTCCACTGTCGTCTCGCCCGTCACAGCGTCCAGTTCGGACAGGGCGCCCCGCAGATGGTAGAGCGGAAACTCTTCGCTCAGACCGTCCCGGTAGCCTTTCATTCCCTCGCAGAGCCGCAGCCGGGCACGCTGCAGACACTCTTTGTGCCGGAGCTCGGTGATCACGACGCGTTCCCGTTCCCAGTCGCTTTCGGGCGCCACGGCCTTCCGGATCGCCCGCCTGAGGACGTCCAGCCCCTCCCCCGTCAGGGCGGAAACGTCCGACCTGCAGCGTGCGCCCGACTCCAGTTCCGATGGAATTCGAACCACCGCCTCCAGGTCCACCTTGTTCACCACCAACAGATAGGGCGTATCCTTGAGCTCCGTCCAGATTCTGGCGTCCTCCGCCGAGAAGCCTCTGCTGCGATCGACCACGAACAAAGTCAAGTCCGAAGCGCCGACGTAGTCCAATGATTTTCGAACACCGAGCCGCTCCACCGGGCTTCGCGCTGTTCGGATTCCTGCCGTATCCACCAACTGCATCGGGATGCCCTCCAGATCCACCGTTTGGTCGATGGCGTCTCTGGTGGTCCCGGGGAGAGTGCTCACAATCGCTCGGTCATATCTACATAACGCATTGAAAATACTGGACTTACCAGCGTTCGGACGACCGACGATGGTGGCTGTGAATCCATCCCGGAGAACCCGCCCCACCCGAAATGTCTCCTCCAGGCGGCCGATGCGGCCGACGATCCGCCGCAAGTCCCGAAGCAAATCCTCCCGGCTGTCGGGTTCCACGGGATCTTCAACGAATTCCAATCCGGTTTCCATGTGGGAGATGATCCGCACCAGGCGTTCCTTCGCCGACCGGAGCAACCGCGACAACTTGCCATCCAGTTGGTCCCGTGCGACGCGCGCCTGGTGGACCGTCTGGCTTCGGATCAGATCGCGAACCGCCTCCGCCTGGACCAGATCCATCTTCCCGTTGAGAAACGCACGCAACGTAAACTCTCCCGGTTCAGCCAGCCGGGCGCCCGCTTCCAGAAGACCACTCACGATCTGCGCCTCCACGGCCGGACTTCCATGACAGGAAATCTCCACCACATCCTCCCCGGTATACGAGGCCGGAGCCGCGAAAAACGTCACCAGCACCTGGTCGATTCGCTTCCCGTCCCGGTCCAGAAAGTCGGTCAACGATGAATGCCGGGGTCTCCATGGCCGGTTCAGCGAGGGAGGAAGCCGCCGGCCCACCAGGTTGCGGCTGGCCGGACCGCTGACGCGAATCAACTTGATGGCGCCGCGCCCCGGGGGTGTGGCCGCCGCAACTATGGTTTCACTGTACGGTTCGGTGGCGTCAGGAAGTGGCGTAGATGATGACGCGCCGATTGGGTCCCGTGCCTTCACTTTCAGTCCGAACTCCGGGCTCGTCGGCCAAGCTCAAATGGATGATTCTCCGCTCGGCCGCCGGCAGAGACTGGAGGACGAACTCCCGGCCGGTGAGCCGCACCTGCTCGGCGGCATGGCCCGCCAGCAGCCTCAACTCCCCGTCCCGATCCGTGCGATAACCATCGCAATCGACCCAGAAGTTACAGCCTGTCAAAGACTTACGGTAGTAGATCTGGTTCAGCAGGTGGTTCACCGCATAGAGGAAACGGGCGTTGTTGGCAAGAACCAACTCGCTGTCGTGTCCGCTGAGGCGAAAACTGATCAGGTCGTCATCGAGACTCGATTCGAAGGAGAGTTCCAGGTCCATCCTCTTCAACAAGTTGGTCAGAAACATCTCCGAGCTGGCCAGGATCTCGCCGTTGTCTACCTTCGGCTGAGCCTTCCAGGGCCGGTCCGGTCCGCGGCGCCCTCGCGGACGGCGCCAGTGCTCCCGGCGACGCCCGGACTGGCCTCCGGACGGAGGTCTCCAGGACCGGGACTCCATCACTTCTTCCTGGTTTTCTTGGGGGAGGACTTACGCTTCGGGGCCAACTCAGGCTTCCATCTCTGCATCAAAACCTGGAACATCATAGCAAAGAGGTTGCTGAACAGAAAGTAAACCACCAGGCCGCTGGACAGGTTCAAGAAGAAGAATGTGAAGACCACCGGCAGCAACATCATCATGCGCCTCTGCATCGGATCTCCCGCCGCAGGCGTCATCTTCTGTTGCACAACCATGCTCGCCCCCATGACGACAGGGGTGATGTAGTAGGGGTCGTGCCGGGAAAGATCCTGGATCCAGCCCATAAACGGCGCCGCCCGCAATTCGATGGAGGAATCCAGCATCCGGTAGAAGGCGAAGAGAAAGGGCATCTGGATCACGAGCGGCAGGCACCCGCCCAATGGATTCACACCATGCTTCTTGTACAACCCCATCATTTCCGCATTCATCTGCTGGCGCCTGGGGTCGGTGCGCTTCATCCGCTTGTACCGATCCTGGATGGAGCGGACCTTGGGTTGAAGCTCGGCCATCTTCTTCATGGACACGATCTGCTTGTAGCGCAGCGGGAAAAGAGCCAGATTGATGAGGAAGGTTAAAACGATGATGGCAACGCCGTAATTGCCCACATAGGCATAGGTCAGCTTCAGGCAATAGAGCAGGGGCCTCACCAGAAGGTCGAACCAGCCATAGTCGATGATGTCCCCCAATGAGGGGTCGGCGAGGACCAGCTCCTCTTGGTCTTTGGGCCCCAGGAACAACGTGTACCGCGCCGTGCCCCTGAATTCGGCTTCTCCCAATACGAGTGTGGTTTCATCGGCCTCGCTGCCGTCCAACCCAGCCAAAGGGACCGCCGAAAGACGCGCCGCGCGGATTTCTCCCGGCCCGACCACGACGCAGGTGAAGTACTTGCTGTCGACAGCCACCCATCGGGCAGCCGTCTCGATCCGGTGGGCTCCCTCGGCCAGGTCGGAAGCCTCGTACTTTTCCATCGACCCCGCTGCGTGGTAGGCAACGCCAGGCCACCAGAAATCGGTAGAAGCGCCTCCCTCCGGGTCCGCTTCTCCGATGCCCGGCCCCAACAGGACCGAATAAGATGCCGGCCTTCCCCCGAGCTCGACCCGTGTCCGGACATCCAACGTGTGCCCCGATCCGGGGATGCTGATCTCCTCTTCCACCAAAAGGCCCTGGCTCCGGTAGCTGAATGCAATCTGCGCCGGCGCCTGCACCCGGCCGGCCGCCGCTCCCGCGACTTCGAACGGGGAGGTGGCCAGTTCCAGATCCAGTTCTTCATCATCCAGACGCAATTGCATGGGTCTGGGGAAGGTTTCGGAGAGTCCCTGCACCAACAGCTCGACAGGCTCGCCCGACTCATTCGAATACCGTTTGAGGTGCACGCTCTCCAGCCGGGCGCCGGTGCTGCTCCAGGTCAGCACCATGTCGTCATTCTCGACCTGAATCTTGCGATCCTGCCCCTGGGTTGGACTCAAGGGCTCGCTGCTGGGGGGAGTTTCCCGGGAAACGCGCTCCGGAGGCGGTTCGGGCTCGGCCCGCTGCTCTTCAACCTCCTGCTCCTCAGGCGTTTCCACAACGGCCGGAGGCGGAGGCGGTTCAAACCGCTGGTAGAGGAAGGGAATCAGCAGCAGAACGGCCATGGAAAGAAGCATCGCCATAAGGAGGCGCTTCTCCATGTCCATCTGTTCCGGTCCTTGACCACCCTGCATCGTCTAAACCAATCCACGAATTGCGCCGCTCGCGGCCCGGCCTCTACGGAAGAGGGTCGAACCCTCCAGCGTGCCATGGGTGACAACAAGCCACTCGCCTGAGCCCGAGCAGCATCCCCTTGAGCACTCCCTTTTTCTGAATTGCCTGGCGCATGTACTCCGAACAGGTGGGGTGAAATCGACAGGACGGAGGCAAGAACGGAGAGACGAACTTCTGGTACAGACGCAACCATCCGGTCAGGAACCGCCTCACGCCCCCTGCCTCCTTCCGTTCCAGCGTGAAACCATTCGAAGAAACTCTCCTTGAAGTTCCTGGAAGGTCGCCGCCACGGCGCCACGCCGAACATTGACCACGACGTCGGAGCAGGGAAGAATCCCCCGCTTGTTCATGCGGAAGCTCTCCCGCAGGCGACGCCGGATGCGGTTTCTCACCACCGGCGGACCCACCTTGCGGGACGCGGCGATCCCCAGCCGGCTGCGCGTCCGCCCGTTCTCACGAAAGTAGAGGACGAAGTAGGGCGTGAAGACCCTGTACCCGTTCCGGTAAACGGCTAGATATTCTTTCCGGGTGTGCAGGCGCTCTTCCCAGGAGAAACCAAACTGTTTCACCCGCTCACCGAAAGCATCGTCCGCTTTTTGGCTCGTCGCCGCCTCAAAATTGCGCGGCCCGCAGGCGACGCCATGCGCGCCCGGAACCCATGATTCTTCTTGCGACGGCGATTGTTCGGTTGAAAGGTTCGCTTCATCTCGGTCTCCGCCCGCGTCGAAAGGAACCAGATGCTATGGGGATTTTATAGGAAACGGTTCGCACCGAGCCCTACAGTTCCGGGAGCACGCTTGCGGCAACCCGCTACGTTCCGCTCCCCCCGGGAAGATCCCCGCCCGGGCGATTGAAGATTCGTGGGAGCAATCGACACTGTAACGCCAAATCCATCGCCGCTCCCTCGGAACTGCAAAGTGTCAACTATTCGGGGGCATGATACCACGAAGCGGGGGAGGGGCGTTCACCGGGTTCGTCAACCGTTCCTGATACTCCCCAATCGCAACGCAGTCCGAACCTGTGCAGGGACGGTCAAATACCGTGACGACTTTTACGACGGGCTGGCATTCCATTCCTATCCGCTCCGCGGGCGCGGCTACATGCCCTTCTTTTCATGCGTCGCATCCCTAGGATAGCAGCCCAACACCGTCAGGACCTCCGTCAGCTCGCCGAGGTGCCCCAACGCGTTGCGCACCCGCGTCTCGCCGGTGTTCCCGAGAAAGTCGAGGTAGAACAGGTACTCCCAGGGACGGCCATGGATGGGACGGGACTCGATCTTGGTCAGGTCGATGTCCCTCAGGGCGAAGACGCTCAGACACTTGAAGAGCGCCCCGGCGGCATTCTTGAAACTGAAGACGACGGAGGTCTTATCCGCGGTTTCGGATACCGAGGATTTGCTCGAGAGCAGAAAGAAACGGGTGAAGTTCTCCTCTCGGTCCTCGATCCGCTCCATCAGGACTTTCGCGCCGTAGAACCGTGCAGCGTTCCTGCCGGCGATGGCGGCATGGTCCCGGAGGCCTTCCTCGACGATCTCCTTGACGCTTCCGGACGTATCGTAGCCGGTTTCCCGCACCAGATGCGGATGGCGCTCGAAAAAGAGCTCGCACTGATCCAATGCCACCGGATGGGAGCGGACCGTCTTCACGTCCTCGAAGGCGCTCCCGGCCAACGTGATCAGGCTGTGTTGGACGAGCAGATTCGTCTCCTGTCGAATCCTCAATCCGTGACGGACCAGCAGATCGTAGTTCCGGTGAATCGACCCGGCCAGGGAATTCTCTATGGGAATGACGCAACAGCCGCATTCTCCCTGGGCCGTACGCAGGAAGACTTCGTCGAAAGTCCGGCAGCAGAGAAACTCCACGGGCCCCGGGACCATCTGCATGGCCGCCTCCTCGCTGAACGATCCACGTTCTCCCTGAATGGCGACTCGGGTCGCATTTCGCTTGTCGTGCAGATCCGCGTCCAAAAAAACCTCCATTTCCGCTCTCGTCCGACCTCCGGCCCAGCGCCATCCGGCGGAGGCACATGGGAATCGAACCCACCGGCCCCGGCTCCCGCCGCGGCCCGACTGATTTTGAAGACCAGGCCCGTCACCAGACGAGAAGTGCCTCCGTGCCGGTATTTTAGCTCTTTTCCGGCTGGACGGCGGCTGCTACCATCACGCTGGAATGGCCAAGACGCGGGAACGGCGGCTCCCGGAGTCCGTGCAAACGCTTTGCCGCGCCGCCGCGCGCCTGCGCGACCGGGTCAAGGGCCGGACCATCAGCTTTTCGCCCAAAGTCTTCATCCCCCTGACCCGCCTCTGCCGTGACCGTTGCGGCTACTGCGCCTTCCGGAAGGATGCCAATGACGAGTTCCCACCCTACTTGAACCCGGACCAGGTTCTCACCGTCGTTCGCCGGGGGGAGGAACTGGGCTGCCGCGAGGCCCTTTTCGTTTTGGGCGACCGGCCGGAGCGGCGCTACCCGGAAGCGCGCCGCTGGCTTCGCCGGCACGGATACGACAGCACGATCGAGTATCTCTACGACATGTGCTCGCTGGTTTTGGCGGAGAGCCGCCTCTTCCCCCACAGCAATCCCGGCATTCTCACCCGGGGCGAGCTGGCGGCCCTGAAACAGGTCAACGTGTCCATGGGACTGATGCTGGAAAGCACGAGCCGCCGACTCTGCGAACCGGGAGGCCCGCATCATCGGAATCCAACCAAGGACCCCCGGTTGCGACTTCGAGTGCTTCGGGACGCCGGCGAACTGAAGATCCCCTTCACAACCGGACTTCTGGTCGGAATCGGGGAAACCGCCCAGGACCGGGTCGACTCCCTTCACCAGCTCCGGCGCCTTCAGAGCCGGTACGGCCACCTGCAGGAATTCATCATCCAGAACTTCGTCCCCAAGCCGGGAACTCCCATGGCGGCAACGCCGGGTGCAACCGGCCGGGAGATGATGGAAACGCTCTCACGCGCCCGTCTGATTCTGGGCGGCTCAGCCAACCTGCAGGCGCCTCCCAATCTCTCGGCCCGCAGTCTTCGTTATCTGAATTACCTCGACGCCGGAATCAACGATTGGGGCGGCATTTCTCCGCTGACCATCGACTTCGTGAATCCCGAGGCCCCCTGGCCCCGAATCGCCGCCCTGGCCAGTCAAACCGAATCGCGCGGCTTCCGGCTCAAGGCCCGCTTTCCCGTCTATCCCGAATACATTCGGGAGCCTTCTTCATTCCTGCCGTCGGCTCTCCGCTCCCGGCTGCGGGCCGAGGCGGACCCGGACGGGTATTTCCCGGCCGCCTCCCTCCGGGCGCAGACCCCGGTTTCAGCCGTGGAGGCCGCCGGTGCCGGTTGATCCGGAGCGGACGCTGAGCGGCGTTCGAGTCGACGTCGCCCGGATTCTGGGCAAGTCGCTGGAGGGCCGCGACCTGGCGGTTCCCGATTTGGTCCGGCTGTTGGAGTGCCAGGGACCCGAGTTTCTCGCCCTCCTCGAAGCCGCCGACTCTCTGAGGCGCCGTTCCGTCGGCGACCGGGTGACCTACGTGGTCAACCGCAACATCAATTTCACCAATGTCTGCGCCAAGAAATGCAGTTTTTGCGCCTTCAGCCGAACCTACCGCAGCGACGAAGGCTATCTGCTGCCCGTGTCCGAAATTGTCCGGCGGGCCCGCGAGGCGCGCAAATTCGGCGCTACGGAGGTCTGCATCCAGGCCGGGCTGCCTCCCGCCATGCCGGGTGACCTCTACATCCGCATCTGCCAGGCCGTGACCGACGCCCTGCCGGGCCTGCACGTCCACGCATTTTCGCCGGAGGAGATCTCGTACGGGTGCCAGCGCTCCGGGATGCCGGTCCGGGACTACCTGGCGGAACTCCGCGATGCGGGGATCGGCAGCCTCCCCGGCACATCCGCCGAAATCCTGGACGACGACCTGCGCGACCTCATCTCGCCCGGGCGCATCAGCAGTGAAGAATGGACCCGGGTCATTTCGACGGCCCACTCCCTCGGCATCCGAACCTCCTCCACCATGATGTTCGGCCACCTTGAAACCCCGGTCCACATTGCGCGGCACCTGGCGCACCTGAGAACCATCCAACGCCAGACCGGCGGTTTCACCGAGTTCGTACCCTTGGGCTTCGTCCACACGGAGGCGCCCCTCTACCAGAGCAGACGGCTGCCCAATCTCCGGCCCGGTCCCACGGGCTGGGAGGTTCTGAAGGTCCACGCCGTCGCCCGGATGGCGCTGGACAAGGACATTCCCAACCTCCAGGTCTCCTGGGTCAAGGAAGGGATGAAGCTGGCGCAACTCTGCCTGGCGGCCGGCGGCAACGACCTGGGGGGGACGCTGATCAACGAGAGCATATCCACCGCCGCCGGGGCCGGTCATGGCCAACTGGTGACCCCTGAAGAGCTGCATCGCGTGATTCGCGACGCGGGCAGAGTCCCGGCGGAACGGAACACGCTCTACGGGACTCTGCGCACCTTCACCGGCGACGATGAAGACGGGCCTCATCCGCTGGACTCCCTGCGGGACGGCGACCGGAACCGCTTCGGCTCCTATGCCCAGTTGACCCGGTCGCGGAAGTTTCGCTTCAGCCGCGGCGCCGCCCCGGGCGGGCGGACGCGTGGGACTTTCACCGCGGAGAACTAGCGAAACAGGTCCCGTTCCGCGGGACGCACCAGACTCGATCCGTCGCCTGGCCCGTCTTCCAAGCTCACTCCCCGGACCAGCGCCGCCGGCACCCGGCGCCGTTTTCCCATCACCAGCTCCGCGGCGGAGGCGATTTCGTCGGCTCGGGCGATGCAGGTGGCCCGCAACGTTCGGCCGAACCCGTCTTTCCTTCCCCGATAGTCCGACAACGGCATTCCCCCCGCCATGCCGATGGCCACGTTCACCTGTCCCTCGCGCCAGGGCCGGCCGAAAGTGTCTGAAATGATCACCGCCAAGTCAGAACCCGTCGCCTCGATCAGGCAATCCCTGATGGCGGCCGCGGAGCGGTCGGGATCCTCCGGAAGCAGGGTGGCCGTTCCCTGCGGACTGTTGGAGAGATCGACACCGGCATTGGCGCACACGAACCCGTGCCTGGTTTCAGCCAGCAGGACGCCGCGATCCATCTTCACGATCCTCCGGCTCTCGGTGAGGGCCAATTCGACCACCCTGGGATCACGGCCCCATTCACGCGCCCAGGAGTCGGCCAACGGAGACGGGGCGACCGCCGCCAGAGGCACCGTCCGCCCTTCCGCCTTGGAAACGATCTTGTGAGCCAGCACCAGAATATCCCCTGAGCGGACCCGCAATGGGATCCCCCTCAGCGCCTCCAACAGGAGTGGACCCAGAGCGTCCCCCCGTTTCACCTCCGGGAGCCCCGGGATGGCCAGGATGCGCACGCCGCCGTCACCCATGAAGGCTCCACCCCTTCCCGGCCAGGCGGGCGGCGAGACCGCTCTCGGCGAGATAGCCCCTGGTCGCCGCTCCCCCCTTTCCCTGCCAGAACCGCACCAGGTCTTCGGGCCCGTCCAGATCCAGGCCGAACCGCGGGTTCGACAACACGGTGGCGTCAACCCGGGCGCGGCGCGCCTCTGCCAGATGCCGGCGCAGGCTGTCACGGCCGAAGCGGGACGGAAATGCATCCGGAGGCATTCTCAGCAAGGCATTGGTGCCCCGGCCGTCCCGTGAGGGCACCAGGAGCGCCGCCGGAGCGGCCAACGGACGCCCCAGCAAAGTGTCCACGTCACGCCCCTCGATGAGGGGGACGTCAAGCGGCACCCTGAGAACGGAGGTTGCTCCCTGCTGGCGCAGCGCGATTGCGCTCTCATCCACGGAGCGGCTCTCGGAGGTTTGGGACCACTCCCGAATGAACTCCCACCGGCGTCGTTCAGCGTAGGCCGCAAGCTCAGGGTCCCGGCCGGCCACCACCACCTTGTCCGGCAATCTCGCGCTCGCCAGCGCCCGGCCCACATCCTCCAACATGGCCCGGACCAGACCAGCCCTTTCCCGGCGGGACAGCCAGGGCGCCATTCTCCGTTTGGCTTGCGCCAATTCCTTGACCGGCAACAGAACGACGTTCATACCAACCGCAAGAGAGCGCGTGCCAGCGCCCGTTTCGCGCTGGGGGTGTCCATGATCGTATTTCGGACCACGACCCGCATGCCCAGACCTTCGATGGCCAGCGCGCTTCCGGCATCGCGTTCGTCCAACACGAAGACATCCAAGAGACCCCGGTAGATCCGGGCAACCCCTTCGGCCGAGACCGGATGCCCCAGTTCCTCGAGCATTTTCGCCGCCGGTCCCTTGAGGGCCCGCCCGCCGACGATGGGACTGACCGCCGCCACCAAGGCAGGACTCGACGCCACCGCCTGCCTGATTCCGGGGACCGCCAGAATCGGTCCCACGCTGATGAAGGGATTGCTGGGACAGATGACGATGATCCGGGCGTTTCGTATGGCCTTCTCCACTCCCGGGGCGGGGCGTTGTGAATCCAAACCCGTGTACTCGAATCCCCGGACCCGGGGACCGCACTTCTCCCTGACCAGGTATTCCTGGAGATGAAGGCGGCCGGCATCGGTCTCCACGAGAGTCGGCGCGTAGCCTTCGGCCATGGGCAGGACCGAAACCTCCACCCCCAGCGCTTCGCAGATATGTGCGGTCACGGCCGCCAGGCCCCAGCCCTGGTTCAACAGGGAGGTTCGCCAGAGATGGGTTGCCAGGTCCTGGTCTCCCAAGCCGAACCAGGTGTCCGCACCCAAGCGGCCAAGGGCATTCAAGCAGCGGAACGTGTCTCCCTCGATGCCCCAGCCCCAGGTCCGGTTGGACAGCCCCGCCAGGGTGTAGGTGATGGTGTCGAGATCCGGGCAGATCCGCAGCCCGACGGCCTCCAGGTCATCCCCGGTATTGACCACGACGGACAGGCGGCGTCCGAGCCCCTCCAGCGCCAAACCCCAGACCAGCTTTGCGGCACCGACGCCTCCGGCCAACGCCACCACGGGAACGGCGTCCGGCCTCGAAAACTCATCGCCGATCTCGACACGGGGAGGGACGGGCGCCACGGATCTTCAAAGCCCCACGACGCGGAAACGCGACCCGTGAACCCGGTATCGGCGATTGATGCCGATCAGAAGGGCGCTCATTCTCTCCAGCGTCCGAGCCACTTCGAGCGGGCCGGCGTCCACCGTTCGGACTCCGGGCCATGGGCTCAGCAATTCCGCCACTTCGCACTTCCGGCGCACCGAGTTCCCGCAGACGAAGACATCGCAGTCGAGAGGCGCCGCGACCTCGCCCAGGAGGCGGGCCGGAACCGTCTTCAGCGCCGCCACCAAAGCATCCGGATCAGGAAGAGCCGCGGCCACTTGCTCGCTGCCGGAGGGGGCCTCCAGGGAGGCCAATCGAACCCGACCGGAGTCGAACGACACCGGCACCGTGACATCGACCCAGGTGGCTTCAGGGGCAGCGTGCGGTGAGCACCTGGCGACGAGATCGGCGGCCGCCGCGAAAGGAGACGCCACAAAGAGAACTGCGGATCGCGCCGCCACCTCCTGGTTCAGGGCGCCCCGAATCCGGGCTCCATCCCCCAGCAGACGATTCAACTCCGACGCCGCCCCGGCCGCCCGGCTCCGCCTCCGGGATCCGAGCAGGACCTCGCACCCCGCCTTCGCAAGACGCAGCGCAATGCCTCGGCCTTCCTGTCCGGTGCCGGCGAGCACGCCAAGCTTCACAACCCGCCCTCGTTTTTTTGCCTGAGGCGCGGGGTCCCGACCCCGGGGTCCACGCCTGCCGGAAGCCGCATTACAGCAAAGCGCGGCCACCCCCACAAGTCTCGCGTTCAGTGGATTTTGTCCGCCCCTGGCCACCATCGTCACGGACCCGGAAAGCTTGCGGGGGAGAGAGCGTCCGCGTAATCTCTCCCATGCGTTGATGAGTTGACGGAGCCGCTGCAGACAACATTTTCAGGGCGGCGCAACGGTTCGAACCCGGATGTTTTCGGGGTGCTGTCAATGAACTCGGTAGGCGAATATCTCAAGGGCAAAACACTGTTCATCACCGGAGCCACCGGCTTCCTGGGACAGTGCCTGGTCGAGAAAATCCTCTGGTCCGTGCCCGGCGTCAAGCGGGTCTATGTCCTGATCCGCCCGCGAACGAACCTGCGCGGCGCGGTCGTGACCGCCCGGATGAGACTGGAAAGGGAACTCTGCCAAGCCAGTTGCTTCGACCGGCTCCGAAGCAGGCTCGGCGACGATTTTCCGGCCTTTCTGAAAGAGAAACTGGTCCCGGTCTCGGGCGATCTGTCCAGAGACGACCTGAACATCGACGAGGAGACACGGCAGCGCCTTCAGAGCGAAACCGACGTCGTCATCAACAGTGCCGCCGTCGTCTCCTTCGACGCTCCGCTGGATGAGGCCTACCACCTGAATGTGCTGGGCGCTCAACGGGTGGCCCGCTTTGCCCAGTCCTGTGACGACTGTGTCCTGGTGCACGTCTCCACCGCCTATGTGTGCGGCGCCGTCGTCGGGTCGGTTCCGGAAACGATCCCGGAGGCTCCGGCCGGGGGCGGCGAGCCCTTTCCGGCGCGCGCCTTCAGCGACGTGGACCTGGACATCGAACGCATCGAGAAAATCCTCGACTCGGTCCGCGAGCGCGCCTATGCGCCCGAACGGGAGCGGGAATTCGCGGCGGCGCTGCTGCGGAGATTCAAGCGGTCCAAGGGGGGGCGGAACGTCCGGAGGCGGGAGAAGATCGAGAACCTCCGCAAGAAGTGGATCCAGAACGAGCTCTCCCGGGAAGGGATGAGCTGGGCTCGCGAGCGGGGCTGGAACGACACCTACACCTACACCAAGTCCATCGGCGAACGGATCGTCCTGCGCACCCGGAACGGCGCACCCACCATCATCATTCGCCCCGCCGTCATCGAGAGCGGTTTTTCGGAGCCCAGCCCCGGATGGCTCGAAGGCCTGCGCATGGCCGATCCACTCATCGCCGCCATCGGCAAGGGCCGACTCCGGGCCCTGCCCCTGAGCCCCAAGGTCATCATCGACCTGGTGCCCGTGGATATGGTGGTGAACGCGTTGCTGGCGTCCCTTCCCGCCGTCTCGAACGCGACCGGTGTCCAGATCTACCAGGTGGCCACCGGATCCTGCAATCCCATCACTTTGGGCTACCTCTACGATCTCATCTACCGCTATTTCAAAAGAAACCCCATGTTCGACAAGGCGGGGCGGCCCATCAACATTCGCTACCTCCGCTTCCCGAAGCCGGCCATTTTCCGCTTGCAACATCGACTCAAGGCGCTGCCGCTGAACCTGGTGTCGGGCGCCTTGGACAAGCTCTCCGAACTCGACTCGCCGGGCGGCGTCCAGCGCTACAAGCGGCGCCTTTCGGCGCTGAAGGCCGCGCACGAAAAACTCTACTACTACGGAGAGATCTACGAACCGTATCTGAACCTGAATTGCCGCTTCGGAATCGAGAACACGATGGGCCTGCTGGACACCATGTCCCAGGAGGAGCGGGAAGCCTTCAACTTCGACGTGACGCGCCTGAACTGGCGCCACTACATTCAGAACATCCACATCCCGGGAGTCAAGAAATTCATCTTGAAGATGGAGGGAGCCGGCACGCTGGAGCCGAACGTCCAACCGTCCGGCGAAGGCGGATCGGTCTCGACCATCAACGACCTCCTCGCTTACAGCGTATCCCGATACTCCGCGAAGACCGCGCTGCAAATGCAGCGCAACGGCGAGTGGATCCGCTATACCTACTCGGATCTTCAGCGCCGGGCCGCGACCGTCGGCCGGCAACTCCGGACCGAAGGCCTCGCCAAAGGAGATCGAGTGGTGCTCTTCGCGGAGAACCAACCGGACTGGGGTGTCGCGTACCTCGGGGCGGCCTCTCAAGGACTCGTCGTCGTTCCCCTCGATTCGCAGTCGTGGCACCGTGAAGTCTGGTCCGTCGCCCGCTTCACAGGGGCCCGGGCCATCCTGGCTTCGGCACGCTCCATCGAGCGGTTGCCCCCTGAGAGCATGGCACGCAATGAATCCGGCGAGGCCCCGATCCGAATCCTGAACATCAACGAGTTGGCCCAACCGTTCGGCCTCCCGCAATACCCGCGCAGCACCGGCGCCGTGGGACCCGTTTCCCCGCCCGCCGGCGGCCGCCCGGTGGAGGTCGACGCCGGGGACCCGGCTTCCATCATCTTCACCACGACCACGGCAGCCGACCCCAAGGGCGCCGTTCACACGCACTCCAGCTTCCTGAGCAATCTCCACGGCATGAACCGCTACCTGGCGGCGGAGCAGACGGATCAGATCCTGTCGGTACTCCCTCTCTACCATGCTCTGGAGTTCACCTGCGGCTTTCTTTCCCCTTTGTTTGGCGGCGCGACCGTCACCTACCTGCACTCCCTGAAGCCAAGAGTCATCCTGAAGACCATGAGAGAGACGGGCACCACCTGCATGTTGGGCGTCCCCAGTCTCTACGCGCTGATCCGCGACGACATCAACCGGCGCACACTGCGCGCCTCGAAGTCGTCTCTGAAGTCCAACCTGGTGGCCAAGTCGCGCCAACTCAGCAAGTCCATCGACAAGACTTTCGGGAAGAACCTGGGACGGCAGATTTTCGCCCGGGTGCACCAGGAATTCGGGGGCAGGATCCGAGCCTTCGTCAGTGGCGGCTCTTCTCTCGGAGATGAACTCTACGATGACTTCAAGGCCCTGGGGCTGACGATCTACGAGGGCTACGGGCTCACCGAGACCGCGCCGGTCCTCACGGTCAACCCACTGAATCGAAGCCGCCGCGGCTCGGCCGGCAAGCCTTTGCCCGGGACCGAATTGCGGATTTTTCAGGCCGATGACCGGGGAGAAGGGGAGATCATCGTCCGTACGCCCAGCCTCATGCAGGGTTACTACAAGAACCCGGAAGCCACCCGGGCCGTGATGCGGGACGGCTGGTTCCACACCGGGGACCTGGGATGGGTGGACGAGGACGGATACCTCTACATCACGGGGCGCAAGAAAAACGTCATCGTCACGGGGGCCGGCAAGAACGTCTACCCCGTGGACCTGGAGGCCATCTACCGCAACGTTCCGGCCGTTGAAGACATCTGCGTGGTGGGCACTCCCAAGGGACTGACCGAAGATGTCCATGCGGTCATCGTGCCCGGGAAGGAGACGTTGCGGGACGTGGCCGCGGCGGAATGGCCCCGGGCCATGAAGCGGGCGACTCGCGCCCTGGCCCGCCAGCTTCCGGGATATCAGCGGCTGCAGCACATTCATCTTTCGGAAACACCCCTCCCGAGGCGCGGCGACGGCTCGCTCGCCCGCGACGTGATCCTGCAGAACGTGCACCGGAGCGTCGCCCGCTCTCGAGCTCGCGGCGGGCGGGCGGCGCGTCCCCGCGGCAGTGACGTCGCCACGGAGCTGACTCGGGAGTTGAGCCGGATCTCGGGGATTCCCTCAGCGGAAATCACGCCCGACTCCCATCTGTTCACCGACGTGGGCCTGGATTCGCTCGCCGCCATGGAGCTGCTGATTCAACTGGAGCATCGGTTCGGCATCTCTCTCCCGGAAGAGCGCGTCGCCTCCCTGGTGAGCTTTGGCGATCTGGTCGATGCGGTCCGGGAAGGCATGGCTGCAACTGCAGACGGTGCCGGCGGCGCGCCCGCCGTCCGGTCCGCCTTGCCGTGGTCACAGCGCCCGTCCGTCGACCGAGCCTTCCTCGGGCTCTCCTTCTCCGCTCTGCGGCTCCTCTACGCAAGCTATTTCCGGTTGCGGCTGCGTTTTCCGGAACGTCTTCCCCGGGACGAGGCCTACATCATCGCCGCCAACCATTCCAGCCATCTCGACAGCGGCGCCATCATCGCCGCCCTGGCCGGGGCCCTGGGGACCAGGCAAGCCAAAAAGCTCCATCTTCTGGGCGCCCGCGACTACTTCTTCAACAACGCCGTTCGCGCCTGGTTTTTCAGCACCTTTCTCAACGTGGTGCCCATCGAACGGGAGGAAACCTCGCTGGAGGGACTCCGCACCATCCAAACGATCCTGCAGGAAGGGGAACCCGTTCTCATCTTTCCGGAGGGCACTCGATCGCGGACCGGTGAGCTTCGATCCTTCAAGCCGGGTCTCGGCCTCATCGCGCGGGAACTCAGGGTGCCGATCGTCCCCGTCCGTATCGACGGCGCCTATCAGGCGCTGCCTGCGGGCCGCACCCTTCCCCGTCCCGGACGGCTGGAAGTGACTTTCGGCAAGCCCATCAGGACCGAGCGGTATTTCGCGGACGGCGCCGAGGAGTCCCGCGTCCAGGTTTACCGAAAGATCGCCGACGACGTCCGGGAGCATGTCGTGCGCATGGGGGACGGGAACCGGAACGAACCGGTTTGACCCGGCAAGCGCGGCGCCTCTAGAATGGCGTCCTTCTCTGGCCGGAGAGGTGCTGGAGTGGCTGAACAGGGCTGCCTGCTAAGCAGTTACTCGGGGGAACCTGGGTCGGGGGTTCGAATCCCCCCCTCTCCGCCAACCGGACCGGCTCGATTCCTTCCGCGCCGGGCCTTGGGGGTGCGCCCTTTCAATTTTTCCACGGTTTCTCAGAAACGAAACACCAGCAAGAGCTGAGGCAGCACTTCGTCCGCGTCTTCAAACCCGAACTTGTTGACCCAGACATGCATTTCTATCCCGGCGAAGACGCGCCCCGGGCGCCGGGCCACCGCCTTGCCCAGGTCCAGGCGCAACTGGGGTTGAAAGAGGATCCAATGGGGCGCGCGGAACCCGAACTCGGTGTCGCGCGGACTCAGCCATTCCCCGTGCCCTTCGAACGAAAATGAGGCGCCGCCGATCTCGAAGGGGAGACCCCAGTTGAAATCGACCAGGTGGCTGTTGCCTTCTTTTGGCGCTCCGCCAGCCGCCACCCCCTGGTTGCGATCCACCAGATACACGTAGTCGACGTTCGCAAAGGCGAAGCCGGGAAGATCGAGCTGGAACCGGAATCCGGGACCGAGCTTGAGAACCTTGGCCTGGGCTCCCCAATTCAGTCCGGCCAGGGGGCCGATCCCGCGGATCGGTCCCCACGACAACTTCTGTCCGCTGATCGCACCCAGGTTGAAGTAGGGATACCACTCCATGTAGATGTCCCGGTCCGCATTCGAACCCGAGCAGCAGATCATATCCATGAAGAAGAAATTCTCTCCGTAGCTCCAGCCGCTGGCGTGCTGAATGGTGAGAATGCTCTGGAACCCGCTGGGGCTGACCAGGTGCGGCTGCAGTGCGCGGCCTCCCTGGTATTGAGCCTCGGTAACGCTCCAGCCCTGGGCCCGAACGATCCCTTCAATCGCCGCGGGACAAACCGCGATCAGCAAAAGAAGGACGCCGTAACGGTGAATCGTAGTTTTCATGGCGGGCATTGGTTCGACACTGGCCGGGGAAGCCGGGACGCCGGACTGTGGCCTTTCAGTCAGCCGCCGGTTTCCGCTTCCAGGCATATTTACCGATCAAGGGCACGAACACACATCGTTCCGCGCGGTCGGTTCGATATCCATCCCCCTTCCGGGTCACGATGTGCAGCACCTGGGAATAATCCCGTCCCAAGGGGATCACCAGGCGCCCCGACTCGCGCAACTGCTGCAGCAGCGGTTCGGGAATCCTGGGAGACGCGGCGCCGACGATGATGCTCTCAAAAGGCGCGTATTCCTCCCAACCCAGCGTCCCGTCGGCCACTCGCAGCCGGACATCCCGGTAGCCGAGCCCGGCGAGCCGATTCGCCGCCTGGCCGGCCAGTTCCGGGATCCGTTCCACGCTGAAGACCTGGACCTTCATGGCCGCAAGCAACGCCGCCTGATATCCGCTTCCGGTCCCGATGTCCAGCACACGGTTCCCCGGGGACACCCTCGCCGCTCTGATCATGGCGGCAACCATGTAGGGCTGGCTGACGGTCTGATCATGGCCGATGGGAAGGGGGCCGTCATCGTATGCCCGCTCAATCCATTTGTCGGGCACGAAACGATGACGGGGAACTTCCAGGAACGCCTCCAGCACACGATCGTCCCGGATGCCTCGACCTCTCAGTTGCTTCTCCACCATGTCGCGGCGTTGCCGGCCGTAGGAAGCTCCCCGCTTCACGCCATTCTCCGGCAGAACGATCTCCGATGCACGGGTGTCCGCCCGTGTTTCTCGATCGCCAGTCGATGCTGTTGCGTCCCGTAGCCTTTGTGGCGGGCAAATCCATACTCCGGAAACAAGCGGTCCAGCTTCTTCATGAGCCGATCCCGATGAGTTTTCGCCAGGATCGATGCCCCGGCAATCGAGAAATGCCTGCGGTCCCCACCGACGCAGGCCTCCTGCGGGATTTCGAGCTCCGGGATCCGGCGGCCGTCCACCAAAGCGAACTCCGGCGCCGGGCAGAGAGCCGCGACGGCCCGCTTCATGGCCAGCAGACCGGCATGGAAAATATTCAGCCGGTCGATCTCCTCCACCGACGCCTCTCCGATTCCCATGGCGACCGCGTCCCGGGCAATGATCCCGGCCAGCTCGTCGCGCCTCGCGCTCGAGAGTTTCTTGGAGTCGTCCACGCCGCGGATTTCGATGCCCGGTTCGAAAATCACCGCGGCGGCGACGACCGGACCCGCCAAAGGGCCCATGCCGGCTTCGTCGACACCGGCGACACGCACCATCCCGCGGCGCCACAGCGCGCGCTCCTTCTCCAGCATCGACTTCAATCGGCGACTTTCCGCCCGGGTCGCGGCTCGCGCGCGCGCCAGACGCCGCGCCAGACGCCGCACGCCGACCCTCCGATCGCCCGCCAATTCGGACAACACCGCGGAAGTCACCTGGACTTCACGGGACGCAAGAGCTTGCCTGATCTGGGAAAAAGTCAATCGAGAGAACTCCAGTGCCGCCATTCGGTTCGCCACTCCAGCCGATTTCGACATGCGTGAGCCCGGCACCGGCACCGGCAAGCAGGGATTGCGAAGAGGCTGATTCTTTTTCGGGTGTTTGCAAATCCATTATAATGCCCCGCCGTGAGCACCGGCAATATCGGTCTCGTGGGCTTCGGGCGTTTCGGGCGCCTGGTCCACCGCCACCTGCCCGCCGGCAAGGTCGCCGGCGTATACGACCGCGATCCCGAAAAACTGGCCGGGCTGGCGGATGCCGCCACTCTGGAGCAGGTTCTCGAGGGCCAGTACGTCATCCTGGCCACCCCCATCTCCGCCATCGACGCCATTTGCCGGCAGATTTCTCCGGCTCTCCGAACCGGCCAGGTGGTGATTGACACCTGCAGCGTCAAGCAATACCCCGTCGACTGCATGTCGTCCCGCCTGCCGGACGACGTTCAGATCCTGGGCACCCACCCCCTCTTCGGACCCGACAGCGGTAGGGATGGCATCGGAGGAATGAAGATCGCAGTCTGTCCAGTGCGAATCGACTCCGCCAACTACGACTGCATACGCAATTTTTTCCAAGGCCTCGGATTGGAGATCATCGAGACGACGCCGCAGGAGCACGACCGGAGACTCGCTCGCACCCAAGCCATCTTCCACCTGATCTCCCAGGCGCTGAAGGAGTTGGATTGGCGAGGACAGCGGCTCTCCACACCGGGACCGGACGCCTTCTACCGCCTCGCCGAAACCGTTCAGAACGACACCTCCGAGCTATTCAGGGACATGGAACAGCGCAATCGCTACGCCGGCGCGGCCCGGCGGGAGTTCATCAGCAAACTGGTGGAGATCGACGAAATTCTCGCTCGCGGCGACATGCCCGGGACGGCTTGAGCCACCATGAAAGCCGCTGACGCGCCTCTGTCGCAGCGCATTTCCCTGGCTGCAGGAAGTACGGCCGGGTGGGCCCTGATCTGGGGTCTCGGCACACTTCTTCGATACCGGGTCGAAGGCTGGGAACATTTTTCCCGGTTGAATCGGCGAGGCACTCCCTTCATCTTCAGCTTCTGGCACAACCAGATCTTTTGCGCCACCCATTTCTGGCGATTCCGGGAGATCGGCGTGATCACAAGCCAGCACGCCGACGGGGAGTACATGGCCCGCATCATTCGCCGATTCGGATACCATCCGGCCAGGGGATCCAGCCGCAGAGGTTCGACCCGGGCCCTCCTTCAGCTCAAGCGGCACCTGGCCGGCGGCCGGCCCGTGGGGTTTGCCGCCGATGGGCCGGTGGGTCCGGCCTACAGGGTGAAACCGGGGCCGATCTGGCTCTCCATGAAGACAGGGTTTCCCATTCTCCCGTTCCACATCCAGCCTCGCCGATTCTGGGCCGGTTCCGGCTGGGACGGCTTTCGAATCCCCAAACCCTTCTCTCAAACCTTGGTGAAGATCGGACACCCGCTCCTGGTGCCCCGCGGACAATCCGCCTCGGACTGGCTGCCCAGGTATCAGGAAACGATGGATGCCCTCAAGGAATACTGCGAGTCCTACCCCTGGAACCGCGAGAGAAGGCTGGAGAGCTCACACTGACTTCACGCTGGAAGAAGAACATCTTCCAGGTGGGAATTTCCAGCAGGGCCAGCCGCAAATTGTACCGCCCCGGCTGCACGAAGAGCTTGTTGGTATAGATGATCCCCCGGCCGTCCCGAAGCTCCTTTCTTTCCAGGGTGGCCCGGAAGAATTCTCTCATCCTGACCACTTCCCGCCCGTCCGCGTCCACCAACTGGCCGATGATTCCCAATTGGGTCCGGACGTCTCCATCCGGCTCCCTTGAGAGCGTGTAGGGACTGATTTTGATTCGGAACGGCAACCCGACCTTGCCCGAGATCTGGCCCCTGGGCCGGAGGATGTCCACGTCGGCGCCCAGCTCGTACCGTTCCAGACCCTCGTCTTCGGGGGGTCCCAGCTCGACTTCGCTGTAGAAGAGCGCCTCGATGAACTTCTTCTTGGCGCGGAGGCGGCCGGGCGCCCGGGTGAAGGGACGCGACACCAGTAGATCCGGGTTTGAGGTGGTGACGAGAGCCGGCGAGTCGGGGTCGATTCCCGGAGTCGGGTCGCCGGAGACGCCGATGGAATAGAGATTGCCGAAAACGTCGTCGTTGATCTGTGCCAGGGTGGAATCGAAGTCCAGGATGGTTTCGATTCCGCTGAAGTGCATTCCGCCGGTCTGCACGGCCAAACGAGCGAAGGCGGCCGCCTTCTCCTCCTCCTTCGGATCTTCCGCCGCCACGAGTCCCGGAGCCGTCGGCAAAGCGGTCGCCGACGGAACCAGAATCGTATAGATCCTCACATCCTCGCGCCGGGCCCGGGCCGCGGCCCTCTCGGCCCGGTGGTAGGCATCGTCCATCCCATCAGAGACCAGAATCAACACCTTTCCGTCGCCGGGCCTCGCCCGGGTCCCAAGGGGCGCCAGCAGCGCCTCCACCGACTCGTAAATCGCGGTTCGTCCCTGATGCGGCCGGGCCGCCGCGAAGGCTTTTTCCGCAAGTTGCTTGCGGGAAGTGAACTCCTGAAAAACCAGCAACTTGTCGGTAAACCCGAAGACGCCGATCTGGGTGAACAGGTGAATGTTGTCCAGAAAGTTCTGGGCGGCCATGATCTCTTCCGCCCGGGTGGCAAAGGTGCTTCCGCTCACGTCCAGAAGAAAGGCGATCCAGAGCCGGCCCAGGTCAGCCGTCCGTTTTCGCGGGGGCCGAAAGAAGACGATCTCCCTTTCCCTGCCGCCCTGGACCACGCGGAAGTCCTCCTGCGTCAGGGTATTGACCAACTTGTTCCCGGGATCTCTGACGGTGAAACGAAGCAGAACCAGATCGACTCTGACCCGGATCGCTTCGTCCTGGTCCTGGTCCTGCCCGTTCGCCCAGGCCGGGCCCAGACAGATCCAGAGCAACGGGGCCAGGGTCAGCCGCCCGAGCTGTCCCCAACGTCGCCGACTCCGGACCTCACGTCTCATTTCAAGTTTTCCGGGCACCCACCAGGTGCAGAAACTCACTCCGGGACCGCTGATCGTCCCTGAACTTGCCCAGCATGGCGGAAGTCATGACCCGAGTTTGCCGCTTTTCGACCCCTCGCATCAACATGCACAAGTGTTGCGCTTCGACGACGACCGCCACGCCCTTGGGGCGGATCTTGTCGTTGACGGTCTCGGCAATCTGCTGGGTGAGCCGTTCCTGGACTTGAAGGCGCCGCGCGAACACGTCCACGATTCTCGGAATCTTGCTGAGCCCGATGACCCGGTCCGTTGGGAGATATCCGACATGGCACCGTCCGAAGAAGGGCAACAGGTGATGTTCGCAAAGACTATAGACCTCGATGTCCTTGACGATGACCATTTCATCGTATTCCACGTTGAAATACGCTCCGTTGAGCAGCTCGTCCACATCCTGCGCGTATCCCCTGGTCAGGAACCGCAGGGCGCGTTCGACTCTTTCGGGAGTGCCCACAAGCCCCTCCCGATTGGGGTCCTCGCCGATCTCATGAAGCAACTTCCTGACCAGATCCTCCAAGGCCGACCTCCTGCAACTCTCGATTTCCGAACCTGGGACCCGGCAACCGGAATCAACCCGGCGGCCAGCCCATGTGTCGACCCCCCAGAACATGGGCGTGAATGTGAAAAACACTCTGCCCGGCCGCAGCGCCGTTGTTCAGGACGACTCGATAGCCCGAGGCCAAACCTTCATCGCGCGCGACCCTCTTCGCAAGCAGCAACAGCCGGCCGAGAAGGGCAGTGTCCTCCTCCGCCGCTTCGCCCAATGAGCCAACGTGCTTCTTGGGGATCACCAGGACATGGGTGGGCGCCTGAGGGTTGATGTCCCGGAACGCCATGGTCCATTTGTCCTCCGCCACCACTGCCGCGTGAAGCTCTCCGTTCACGATCCGGCAGAACAGGCAATCACTCATCGTACACCTCGCCGTGGTTCCTCCGGACCAACACCAGACATCGTTCGATGCCTGCCAAATCTCTCCGCGTCTCCACGGCGCGCCAGTTCCGGCGCCGCGCCAAGCGGCACACACGCCCCCGGGCGCCTGCATCGATCTCCAATACCAGAGGGCTCGTCGGCGTCATGACCGACGGACATCCCTTCAGCAACGTTTCGTACATCTCCAGACCGTCGGGACCCGCAAAGACGGCGGCTCCGGGCTCATACGCGGCCACGGACCGGTCGACCCGGTCCCGGTCGGCTGTTGAGACATAGGGGGGATTCGATACCACAAGATCCCAGCGGGTGGCCCGCCCCTCCAACGGCGTCAGGTTTCGCCCCTCCAAAAACTCGATCCGGGATTCGCAACCGTAGCGCTCCGCGTTCCGCCTGGCCACCGCCAGGGCGCGGCCTGAAATATCCGTGGCCGTTACCCGGAGCCGCGGCCGTTCGGCGGCCAAGGTCACCGCAATGGCCCCCGAACCCGTTCCCACGTCGAGCACTGTCGGGTTCGGCAGAGCCATGGCGTCGATCCGTTCCAGGCAGACATCCACCAACAGCTCTGTTTCCGGCCGTGGGATCAGCACGCCCGGTCCAACGGCGAAATCCCTTCCGTAAAACTCCTGATTCCCCAACAAATACTGGATCGGATAGTGCCCCGCCCGCTTCCGGAGCCAGCTCGTCCATCTCCCGGCCTGGACCGGGTCCAAGCGCAGTTCGGGGTGCGCCAGCAGGTACGCACGGGAGCGCCCCAGAAGGGAACCCAGCATCAACTCCGCATCCAGGCGGGGATTGCGGATGCGTTTCCGCTTGAGGCACGAGGTTCCCTGCCGAACCGCGTCCCCCACCGTCAACTCCGTCGGAATCCTGTCCAGGTGCGTGTCAAGCAATTTTCTGTGCTTTCAGCGCTTCAGCCTGATCGAAAGCGGTCAGGCGATCGAGGATGTCGTCGAGCGCGCCCCCCAGAACGGCCTCCAGCCGGTGCAGCGTGACGCCGATCCTGTGGTCGGTGATGCGGTTCTGGGGAAAGTTGTAGGTCCGGATCTTCTCGCTGCGGTCTCCGCTGCCGACCAAGGCGCGGCGAGTGGCCGCCATCTCGTCGTGACGGTCCCGGCGAGCCCGCTCGTACAACCGCGACCTCAACACCTTGAGCGCCTTGTTCTTGTTCTTGAGCTGCGACTTCTCGTCCTGGCAGGTCACGACCTCCCCGGTGGGAATGTGCGTGACACGGACTGCCGAGTAGGTCGTATTCACCGACTGGCCACCGGGACCGGAGGAGCAGTAGGTGTCCCACCGAAGGTCCTTGGGCTGGATCTTGACATCGACGTCATCCGCTTCCGGCAAGACCGCGACCGTTACGGCGGAAGTGTGAACCCTTCCCTGGGTCTCGGTTTGGGGCACGCGTTGGACGCGGTGCACGCCGCTTTCAAACTTGAGACGTCCGTAAACCTGCTTGCCTTCGATGGTGGCGCTCACTTCTTTCAGTCCGCCCGCATCGGTGGCATGAGCGGAGATGATGTCCACCCTCCACCCGTGCGACTCGGCATACCTGACGTACATGCGGAAAACTTCCTGGGCGAACAGGCTGGCTTCGACGCCCCCCGTGCCGGCGCGGATCTCCAGGATCGCGTTCTTTTCGTCGTTGGGGTCGCGCGGCAGAAGCAGGATGCGCAACTCCCCTTCCTGCTCGGCAAGGCGGACCTCGAGCAACGTCAACTCAGCCTTCGCCAACTCCGCCAATTCAAAATCCGTCTCGGCCCCGGCCATCTCCTCGAGATCCTTTGCCTCGTGGAGGGCGCGCCGGTACGCCCGGTATTTTTCGACCAGTGGACGCAACTCCGCATAGGTTCTTGCGGCCTCCCGGTAACGATCCCGGGAGGCAACGACCTGGGGATCTCCCAATTGCCGGGAAATCTGCTCGTAGTCTGCCTCCAGGGCGCGCAATTTCTCTAACATGGCGGGGGCTTGGGAAGACTCGTCTCCCCGACTCCGGTTTGGGGTTCCAGGGTCCCGCGGCGAGAGTCGCCACGGCATTCGGGCGCAACACCGGCGCCAGTGCGACGCTGAACCGTCACCGCAGCCTCCTATTTGATGAGGCCGTACTTCCTCTGGAACCGCTCGACGCGGCCTGCGGTGTCTATCAGCTTCTGCTTACCGGTGAAAAAGGGATGGCAACTGGAGCAGATATCGAGGCGCAATTGGCCCTTGTGGGTGGATCGGGTTTCCCACCCCGCGCCGCACGCACAGCGCACCGTGACGACGCCGTATTCGGGATGGATGCCTGCTTTCATCTCTGACCGCTCCCCTTTCTCACTCGCCTCGCATGCAGCCGCCGCGAAGTTTAGCAAATCGGCCCCGCCCAGTCGAGCCGGCCAGCCCGGGGGCTCGTTTCTTCCGCCTCGAGCGTCCGGACCGCGGCGCTTGACAATCCAGGCGGACCGACGCTAAATGAACAGCTTCGCGCGCTGCGCCGGTTGCGGAAGGCGACCGGAATATCCTATTCTGATTGTTCCCTCCTTGAATGAGTATGTCGGCCGGTGAGGACAGGGGGGAGTTTGCAGTCCGCCAGGATAGATCGCGCCGGCCAGCAGGAGGAACTTAGCGGATGGCTCCAACCGGAACCGACAAAGAGCTTGAAAGCCTGATTGCTGCGGGGCTTTCCAACGTCGCACTCCCCACCATCGAGATCGCCGACGACCTTGATCGCGATGCGCTGGTCGAAGCGTACGATACAAGTTTCAAGAACCTCTCCGAGGGCGAGGTGATCCCCGGAACGGTCATCGAGGTCTCCGATTCCCATGTTCTCGTGGATATTGGATTCAAGTCCGAAGGCCTGGTCCCCATCGGCGAGTTCCGTGAGCGGGGCGGCGTGGTCAACGTCAAGGCCGGCGACACGGTCGACGTTCTGATGGAGAATTCGGAGACGTTGGACGGCGGCGTGATTCTCTCTCGCGAGAAGGCCGAGAGAATGAAGATCTGGGACAGCATCGAGCGCGCCTACCAGGAACAGGCGGTGATCCAGGGGCGCGTCATCGAGCGGGTGAAGGGGGGGCTCTCGGTCGATATCGGGGTTCGCGCCTTCCTGCCGGGCTCCCAGGTGGACATGCATCCGGTTCGGAACCTGGACAGCTTGCGCGACCAGGAACTCCAGCTCCGGGTGATCAAGGTAAACAAGCGCCGCGGCAACATTGTGCTGTCGCGAAAGGCCGTCCTGGAGGAAGAATACTTCAAGCGGAAGGAGGAAACCCTCCGCAGCCTCGAGGAGGGGAAGGTCACCCCGGGAGTCGTAAAGAACATCACCGACTACGGCGCCTTTGTCGACTTGGGCGGCATCGACGGCCTGCTTCACATCACCGACATGTCTTGGGGGCGGGTCAACCACCCTTCCGACCTCTTCAAGGTCGGAGACAAGATCGATGTCAAGGTTCTCAAGTTCGACCGAATCGACGAGAAGGTCTCCCTGGGATACAAGCAGCTCACCACCGATCCCTGGTACACCGTGGCCCAACGGTACCCGCGCGGGTCCCGCGTCCCTTCGGTGGTCGTCAGCATCACCGACTACGGCGCCTTCGTCGAATTGGAGGAGGGTGTCGAGGGACTCATTCACATTTCCGAAATGACCTGGAACCGCCGGATCAAGCATCCTTCCAAGATCCTTTCCGTCGGCGACCAGGTCCAGGCTGTCGTCCTCGACGTCGACGCCAAGGCCCGCCGCATCTCCATGGGGATGAAACAGACCGAACCGAATCCCTGGGATTCGGTCGAGGAGCGCTACGCGATCAATTCCGTGGTCAACGGCACCGTCCGGAATCTGACCGATTTCGGCGCCTTCGTCGAGGTGGAGGAGGGAATCGAGGGATTGGTCCATATCTCCGACCTGAGTTGGACGAAAAAAATCAAGCATCCGTCGGAGGTTCTCAAGAAAGGGGACGACGTCACCGCGGTGGTGCTGAGCGTCGACGGCGAAAGCCAACGCCTGTCGCTCGGGATCAAGCAGCTGGGACCCGACAAGTGGGAGGATTTTTTCTCGCGGCATCAAGTTGGGGACCGCGTCCCGGGCAAGGTGGTGCGGCTGACCTCGTTCGGCGCATTCGTGGAGCTGGACGAGGGCGTCGAAGGACTCTGCCACATCTCCGAGTTGTCCGAAGAGCGGGTCGAGGACCCCACATCCCACGTCTCGGTGGGCCAGGAGCTCGATTTCGAGATCATAAAGCTCAATCTCCTCGAGCGGAAAATCGGGCTTTCCCTGAAGGCCCTGGTTGAGCGGGACCACCGGGAAACCTGGTCCTACCGGCCGGAGGTGGGCAAGACCTCCATTGGCGAACTGGCGGGCAGCCAACTGGGTGGCCTCAAGCAGCGGGCCATCGACGCAGCGAGAACAAAAAAATGACTAAAGCCGAACTGGTTGAGCGGGTCGCCGGCGGCTCAAGCCTCACCAGAAAGGAAGCCGAGGTGGTCGTCCAGGCCGTCCTGGACAGCATCGTCCATTCTCTGAAGAGCGGCTCCAAAGTCGAATTGAGAGGCTTTGGAAGCTTTCGGCTCCGCAACCGCGCGGCCCGCATCGGACGCAACCCCAAGACCGGCGCCAAGGTCCACGTTCCCGCCAAGCGGGTTCCCTATTTCAAACCGGGCAAGGACCTGAAAGAGCTGATCAACTCCTGAACGGCGGTGGCGCCCCCAAGTCGCCGCCCCAGCCCCCGAATGCTCCCGGCTCCTCGCCGGGCCGGCGCCGGCGAGGAGTGGAGCCAGCGACCTGAAAAACACCCAAAACGTCAAAAAAACACCCAAGGGCTGCCGCTGGGGCCGCCCAAGCGGGCCCATCATTTACGCAATCTTCACAAAACCCTTGCGAGAATTGGAGAAAGGGCCCTCCCTGTCACACAACCTGACTGAACGGCTCGTTTTTGTTCTTCAAATTCAAGTAAATAAAGGATTTTCCGGGATCCGACCAAGCGTCTCCCGGGACCGCGAAAGAAACTTCTTTCGCCATCGAGACAGACTATGCTACCTTCTTTTCGGACCGAGACCGAAAATGACCACGGGCCGTGCATCGACCGGCCCGTTCTTTCATTACAAAGTCAACCAGGGGCTCGGGAGGAGAGGGCCGGCCTTGGATTTGTGGCAAGACATCGTCGCTTCGCTGGAAGCTGCGGGGCAGATTTCACCCGAGAATATGGCCGTCTATTTCCAGGCCACATCCCAGGTTCGCTACGAACAAGACTCACGGCGACTCGTGGTGCGGGTTCCCAACAACCGCTTCAGCAGGTGGATCTCCCACCAATATGGAGACCTGCTGCAAACCAAGATGGGAGAGATGGGGTTTCCGAATGGGGAAATCGTTTTCCATGCGGATCTGGACGAGCCGCAATCGGACCTGATCTCGTCACCCCGCCTGTCGGGCTCGTACGTCGGCGCCACCGAGTGCGACCTGAATCAACGTTACACTTTCGCCAATTTCGTTGTCGGGTCGAGCAACCAATTCGCGCACGCCACCGCGCTGGCAGTCGCGGAACGCCCATCCAGAAGTTACAACCCCCTGTTTCTCTACGGTGGCGTCGGCTTGGGCAAGACCCACCTCATGCACGCGATCGGACACTCGATCATGATCGAGCATCCCAACGTCAATCTCGCCTACGTTTCCTCGGAACGCTTCACCAACGACCTGGTCACCTCCATCCGCTACGGCCGGACCGCGGATTTTCGAGAGAAATACCGGAACATCGACGTGCTGCTGATGGACGACGTCCAGTTCCTCGCCGGCAAGCCAAAGACCCAAGACGAATTCTTCCACACCTTCAACAGCCTGTACGACGCCCAAAAGCAAATCGTCATCTCCAGCGATTCTCCCCCGCAGGAAATCCCGACTCTCGAGGAGCGTCTCCACAGCCGCTTCCAGTGGGGCCTGATTGCAGACATCCAGGCCCCCGACCTGGAGACCAAAGTGGCCATTCTGCGGAAGAAAGCCGCGCTGCAACGGGTGGAACTCCCGGATGACGTTGCGTTCTTCATCTCCAGCAACACCAAGTCGAACATCCGCCAACTGGAAGGCTCGCTCATTCGCCTCATCGCCTACAGCAGTCTGATCGGCGAGGAGATCAGCCTCGACCTGGCTCAATCCACCCTCAAGGACCTCACGGCGTCCGCGCAACGGGAGATCACCATCGGAGAGATTCAACGAGTTGTCGCCCAACACTACTCCCTGACCGTGTCCCAACTCATCAGCCGCAGCAACTCGCCGCGATTCGTGGTTCCGAGGCAGATCGCCATGTACCTCTGCAAAAAGTTGACCCGGGCCTCACTCCCTCAGACCGGCCGCGCTTTCGGCAAAAGGCATCACACAACCGTGCTTCACGCGATCCGGAAGATCTCCGGACTCATCGAGGAAGATCCGCTGCTGCATTCCACCGTCAACAAGCTGACCGACGAAGTTTCATGACGTTTTCCCGCTTTTCCACTGGTGGTAGAATGTCAGGGCTGTGGAAAAGGTCGAGCGGACCCTCTCCGTGTCGTTTTCAACGTCGTTTCAAGAGTTGAATTCACAATTGACGAGTGGCTCCATCCTCTTGGAAATAAAAGCGTTTTCCTACTCATCCACAGATTCGTCGATTTCTGGGGCGACGATTCCATATAAAATCATTCTTGTCATCCGGAGTCGAAGAACACCATGGACATAACTTTGAAACGGAACCTGTTGTTCCCCGAGGTCCAACACCTCCAGACCATTGTCGAGAGAAAAACGACGGTGCCGATTCTTGGCCATGTTCTTCTTGAAACGATCGGGAACAACATTCTCCTCACGGCCACCGACCTGGATGTTTCTTTACGCTGTCGCTGCGAAGCGCAGGTGCGGGTAGGCGGCGCACTGACCATTTCAGCGAGGAAACTCTTCGAGATCGTCCGCCTCGCCCCTCAAGATTCCGCTATCCACATCAAGTCCATCGGCGAAGGGGACTGGGTCGAGATCGGCTATGGCCGGTCCCGCTTCAAGGTGGCGGCCCTGGGGAGGGGAAACTTCCCCGAGATCGGGGAGGCGGAAGGCCAGGACATTCGCCTGGACGCGGCTATGGTTCGCCATATGATCGGGAGCTGCGTCTTCGCCGTCACCCAGGAGGAAAGCCGGTATACTCTGGGGGGGGCGCTGGCCGTGATCACCCCTTCCAATCTGTCCCTGGTCACCACCGATGGGCACCGTCTCGTCATTGTCCGGCGGACAGTCGATCTGAATCTCGACCAGGAGGAGCTTCGAGTCCTGATTCCCAAGAAAGCACTGGTCGAACTGATGAAGTTGCTCAGTGAAACTGGCGGGGGCATCGAGTTCAGAAGTGGAGAGAGGCGGATCTCGTTTGGCATGGGCCACCGGCTCTTGATCTCCCGCATCCTCAGCGGCGAGTTTCCCAACTACAAGATGGTCATACCGCAAGGAAACGACCTGGATGCGGATTTGGACACCTCCAGTTTCACGGCGGCCTTGAGGCGCGTTGCGGTGGTGGCGGATCGGGAGACGCGGGCTGTCGAGCTGAGCCTCAACGAGGGACAGGTCAAACTTGCGTGCCAGAATGCAAATGGGGAGCGGGCCGCCGAAGCAATGGAGACAAGCTACGAGGGGACACCGGTCGTGATCGGTTTCAACGTGGACTACCTGTTGGACTTCGTCAACGTGGTCGATAGCGAACAGGTGCGCGTCTCGCTCAAGGACTCGGATACCCAGGGTCTGCTCCAGCCCGTCGGTATGCCCGATGCCGACGAATCCGACTCGGCCGACGATTACAAGATCCAATATGTCGTCATGCCGCTGAGCCTCTGATTCGCACCCTTCTCTCGGTCCATTTGCGACACATGTACCGGGTATAATTGGAGATGGTCCAAGCTGAAGGGACCGTCTCTCGTGCGCGGCGCCGGAGCCGCGCGTGAAATCACCAAGGACGAGGATTCGGGATTGACGAATCAACTGCAGCCGGTAGATCGGGCTCAAGAGTCCGCTGCCTACACAGCCAAGAAGATTCGCGTCCTGGAAGGTCTCGAGGCGGTTCGGAAACGGCCTGCCATGTACATCGGCTCAACCGGACCGGATGGGCTCCACCATCTGGTTCAGGAGGTGGTGGACAATTCGGTCGACGAGGCCCTGGCCGGCTTCTGTGACCGGATCAACCTGACGATCCACCTGGATGGTTCCATCACCGTCGAGGACAATGGACGGGGTATCCCCGTAGACATCCATCCCGAAAAGCAGCTGCCGGCCGCTGAGGTCGTTCTGACCACCCTGCATGCCGGCGGCAAATTCGACCACGACAGCTACAAGGTGTCCGGCGGCTTGCATGGCGTCGGCGTTTCGGTCGTCAATGCGCTGTCGCTGCGTCTTGAGTTGGAGGTCTGCCGCGGCGGCTACAGGTATCGGCAGTCGTACATCCGCGGCGTGCCGACGGACGAGTTCAGCAGGACCGGAAAAACCAGCCGCCGGGGGACCAAGGTCAGCTTCAAGCCGGATGACGAGATCTTCGAAACCACGACCTTCAGCTACGAGACGCTGTCACGGCGGATGCGCGAGTTGGCGTTTCTGAACCCGGGCCTGGCCATCGAGATTGAAGACTACCGCTCCGATGCTCTGGAGCCGGTTCCCGAGGCCGGGGCGGCGAAAAAGCAGCGCTTTCGGTACAAGGGGGGGCTGTCCGACTTTGTCCGGTATCTGAACAAGAACAAGGCGACGCTGCACGGCAAGCCGGTCCACGTGCGGGCGCGCCGGGCGGAGAACGACGTCGAGGTCGCGCTCCAGTACAACGACGGTTACAACGAGAGCCTCTTCTCCTTCGTCAACACGATCAATACGCCGGAGGGGGGCACCCACATGGTGGGTTTCAAGGCGGCCCTCACCCGCACCATCAATGCCTACGCCACCAGCAACAAACTGCTTCGCGATCTGAAGAAAAAACTGTCGGGCGAGGACGTCAGAGAGGGGCTCGTTGCCGTCGTCAGCATCAAGATTCCGAACCCCCAGTTCGAAGGTCAAACCAAAGCGAAGCTGGGGAACAGCGAGATCAAGGGGATCACGGAGGCGGTGTGCAACGAGGGCCTTGGCCTGTTCCTGGAGCAGAACCCCACTCTTGCCCGCCGGATCGTGAACAAAGCGACGGACGCGGCGCGGGCGAGGCAGGCCGCCAGGAAGGCCCGGGAGTTGACCCGGCGCAAGAGTGCTCTCGACAACCTCTCGCTGCCCGGCAAGCTGGCCGATTGCCAGGAAAGGGATCCGCGCTTCTCGGAAATCTTCATCGTCGAGGGAGATTCGGCGGGCGGGTCCGCCAAGCAGGGGCGGAACCGCCGGTTTCAGGCAATCCTTCCCATCAAGGGCAAGATTCTGAATGTCGAAAAGGCCCGGTTCGACAAGGTGCTGAGCAACCAGGAGATCGTCACCATGATCTCGGCCATCGGCGCGGGCGTGGGCAGCGCCGATTTCAACCTGGCCAAGCTCCGGTACCACAAGATCATCATCATGACCGACGCGGATGTGGACGGAAGCCATATCCGCACTTTGCTGCTGACGTTTTTCTTCCGGCAGATGTCCGAGCTCATCCGGCACCAACATGTCTACATCGCCCAGCCGCCCCTGTTCCGGATTCAACAGGGGAAGAAGGAAACCTATCTGCAGAACGAGCGGGATCTGACCCGCTATGTTCTCGGCCGGGCGACGAACGGAATCGGGATTGCGCGGCCGAAAACGGGCGGCACTCTCGAAGGAAAGGAGCTGATCGGGCAGCTGGAGTCCCTGATGGAGTTTCAACAGCGTCTCGAAACGCTCAGCCGCCGCTACGATGGAAATGGCGTGGTGGGCGAGTTCCTGGATTTTTTCAGCAGGGTGTCGGGGACGGAGGCTTATGAGGCGGTCGCCCGCAGGGTCTTCCGTAATGGATCCGAATTGGCGGAATTGGCGGCACGTTTCCGGAAATTGGGCTTCCGCGCCGAGACCTCGTTCAATGAGGAGCGTCGTTTCTACGAACTGCACCTGCGCAACGGACATTCCGAAGGCATGGTCCTGAACCACGACTTTGCCGTTTCCGGGGAATGCCGGAGCCTGGCCCGGCTTCGCCGGAAGGCGGATATCCTGGAAGACGCCCCTTTCCGGATACAACCCTTGGCGGAAGAGAAATTGCCGGCCCCGGACAAGGTGACGACACTGGCCACGGCCGCGGAGCTGATCGAGTACTTCATGGCTGCCGGCAAACGAAAGCTGGGCATTCAGCGTTACAAGGGGCTGGGCGAGATGAACCCGCACCAGCTTTGGGAAACGACCATGGACCCCGACACCAGGACATTGTTGCGGGTGGACATCGAGGACATGGTCGAGACGGACGACATCTTCAATGTCCTCATGGGCGGACATGTGGCGCCGCGGCGGCAATTCATCGAGGACAACGCGCTGAACGTCAAGAACCTGGACGTTTAGGCGCTTGCGGTGGGGGCCGGCGCGCTGGCGCCTCAGCGTTTCCGCCGTGACCTGCGCGCCGTGACCTTCACCAATCGGACACTGCCTCGTCCGCGCATCGTAATCTTTCGAGTGTCTGTGATCGGAGGAACGAGTCGATGAGAGAGTACCAGGGCCGGGAGATTCCGGTCACCATCGAAGCGGAGATGAAGACCTCCTACCTGGACTACGCCATGTCGGTCATCGTAGGCCGGGCCCTGCCGGATGTCCGGGACGGCTTGAAGCCGGTCCACCGGCGCATCCTTTACGCCATGAGCGAGCTGAAGAACACCAGGAACCGCCCTCACAAGAAGTCGGCGCGGGTTGTTGGCGAGGTCATCGGAAAGTTCCATCCCCATGGCGATGCGGCCGTTTACGACGCCCTGGTCCGGATGGCGCAGGACTTCTCCATGCGGGAGATGCTGATCGACGGGCAGGGGAATTTCGGGTCCATCGACGGGGACTCTCCGGCAGCCATGCGGTACACCGAGGTCCGGATGGCGCAGATCGCCGGGGAGATCCTGGCGGACATCGAGAAGGAGACGGTCGATTTCCAGGCCAACTACGACGAGTCGTTGGAGGAGCCTGAGGTGCTGCCGGCCCGTTATCCCAACCTCCTGGTCAACGGCGCGTCCGGGATTGCCGTGGGAATGGCAACCAATGTTCCTCCTCACAACCTTGCCGAGCTCATCGATGGACTGTTGCTGCTGCTCGACCGCCCGGAAGCGAGCCTCGCGGAGCTCATGGAGTTGATCCCCGGCCCGGACTTTCCGACCGCGGGAATCATCTCCGGCCGCAATGCCATCCTGAGGGCGTATGCCACGGGCCGCGGCATAATCCAGTTGCGGGCCAAGGCCGCCATCGAAAAGGTGGGAAAAGACAAGGAGGCCATCATCGTCGATGAGCTTCCCTATCAGGTCAACAAGGCGAAGCTCATCGAGACGATTGCCGCGTTGGTGCGAAGCAAGAAGGTCGAGGGGATCAGTGATCTGAGAGACGAGTCTGATCGAGACGGGATGCGGGTCGTCATCGAGCTCAAGCGGGGGGAGCAACCGCAGATCGTCCTGAACCAGCTATACAAATTGACGCCGATGCAGAGTTCGTTCGGCATCATCCTGCTGGCTTTGGCGGGAGGGCGCCCCCAAGTGTTCACCCTCAAGGAAACTTTGAACCACTTCCTGTCCCATCGCAGGATCGTCGTGCGGCGGCGGACGCAGTTCGACCTGAGAAAAGCCGAAAAACGGGCGCACATCCTGGAGGGCCTCGCCAAGGCCCTGGACCACCTGGATCTGGTGATCGCGCTGATCCGGGGCTCAAGGACTCCGGCTGAGGCCAGGACGCAATTGATGGAGCGCTTCGAATTCACCGAAATTCAGGCCCAGGCCATTCTTGACATGCGGCTGCAGCGGCTCACGGGCCTGGAGCGGGACAAGATCCTGGAGGAGCTGGAACAGATCCGGGGCCGCATCGCGCAACTGAAGAAGATCCTCACCCACGAGGCCGAACTCCGGCGGGTGATCCGAGGCGAACTGATGGAAATTCAGGACGCGTACCACTCGCCGCGCCGCACCGTGATTCTGGACGAGGCGATCGACCTGACGGTCGAAGACCTCATCGCCGAGGAGCAGGTCGTCATCACGGCAACGCATGGCGGCTACATCAAGCGGACGGCGCTGCACATCTATCGCAGCCAGCATCGCGGCGGCAAAGGCCGCATCGGCATGTCGGTGCGGACGGCCGACGATGTGGTCGACTATCTTTTCGTCGCCTCCACACACAGTTACATCCTCATCTTCACGAACCAGGGGCGGGTCTACTGGTTGAAGGTGTATGAGATTCCCGACGTGGGCGCCGCCGGCAAGGGGAAGCCGATCGTCAACCTGGTCAAGTTGGAGCGGGGCGAGAAGGTGGCGGACATGATCGCCGTACAGGACTTCAAGACTCCGGGATTCATCGTCATGGCGTCGCGGCGGGGACGAGTGAAGAAGACGGCGCTGGCGGCGTACTCCCACCCGCGGGCGAAAGGAATCATCGCCTGTTCGCTGGAGCGGGGGGACGAACTGATCGTGGTGAGCCGGACCAGCGGCCAGGACGACATTCTTCTTTGCACGGAACAGGGGAAGGCCGCGCGGTTCTCGGAACACCAGGTTCGGGAGATGGGGCGTGTCGCGCAAGGCGTGTGGGGCATACGCCTCAAGCCGGGGGACTCAGTGGTGAGCATGGGCGTTATTCGGGAAGGCCACGAGAGTATCCTGGCGGTCACTGAACATGGTTTTGGAAAACGCACGCCCGTCGTCGAATATGCAACGAAGGGGCGCGCGGGGCAGGGTGTGATCAACATCAAGACCACCGCTCGCAACGGCAAGGTCGTGGGAACCTTTCCCGTCGGGCCGGGGGCCGAGTTGATCATTATCACTGGAAAAGGGAAGATCATTCGCTTGGGGGCCGATACTATTCGGATGACGGGTCGCAACGCTCTGGGCGTGACGCTGATGGAGTTGGGGGATGGGGACACGGTGGCCGGCGTGAGCCTGGTGGCCGCCGGGACCGACAGCTTGGAACCAGGGGCCGCCGAATGAGATCCGCCGCCCCCTGGCTGGTTCTCGTCGCGGTGGCTGCAATTCTGTTCCACTACGGCCAAGATCGGGCGGGAGCGGAATTCGAGAGGGCGCGGGAAATGTGGCTCGCCGGCGAGTACCGGCCGGCGACCCGGGCCTACGAAAAAATCCGCCGCCAATACCCCAACAGCCGGCATGCTGCGGAAGCCCTCTGGGAGATCGCCTCCATCTACTATTCCCATCACTACGACCTGACGGAGGCCCGCGAGCGCCTTGAGGAGTTGCTCTCCCTCTATCCCGCCAGCCCCCGTGTCAACGAGGCCCTTCTTCGCTTGGCGGAAATCCACGAAGCCGGCGAAGCCGACCTGGCCGCGGCCGTGAACTACTGGTCCCTGGCCCTGGACAGGCAACTGCCCTCCGAGGACCGAAGGGAGATCCTGTACAAGCGGGGCCGTACGCTGTTGAAGCTGGAACAACTCGACGAGTCGGAGCGCGACTTGCGCGCGGCGGCGGGTGACGAGGCGGACCACCTGTCCCAGCAGGCGCATGTCTGTCTCGGCACCATCGCCCAGATCAGGGGAGACCACCAGGAGGCGGTCCGCATCTTTGAGAAGACGCGGGAGCTGGGTCGCTGCGGCGAATGCCTGCTCCAGTGCCGGCTCAGCATGATCGAGAGTTTCGAATACACGGGCGAACTGGACAAGGCCATCGAGATCGCCGGAGTCCTGGACAAGACGGGTTACTCGAAGGCCGTCGAGTTGATGGTCCGGCTTCGGCAGAAACGGGATTTCTACGCCGATAAGAAGTAGGCTTTCGCCGGACTCGCCCGCATTGCATGGCGCCCGTCTCCGTTGACACGAGGGCCGAACCGGGACTATATTGGCGCCTCCGGGAAAGGTGGAACGAAGTGGCATACGTTTTCATTCATGATGGTGAGCCCTTGGAAAGCGCGCTGAGGCGCTTCAAGCGAAAGGTGCAGCAGGAAGACATCATCAAGGATGTCAAACGCCATTCCTACTATTTGAAGCCGGGCGAGAAGAGGCGCCTCAAGCAGGCCTTGGCCCGGAAGAGAGCCCGGAAGAAGTTCATGAAGCAGCAGCGCACCAGATAGTACGCGCGCCTCGTCTCCGGACCCCCTCACCTGCCCGTTACACGCACCTGACCGGCTCTCACCGGCGGGCGTCCAGCTATTTTCTCAGGGATTGACGCAGCGGATCGCCTTCCAATGGCCCAGGAAGTCGATGGGCATTTCCGATTCGATTTCCAGCCCGCACTCGCGCATCAACTTTTTTCGATCCAGATCGGTCCGGAAGCCGATCCGGTAGCAGAGAGGGGAAATCAGCGCCTCAAGGGAGCCGAGGACAGGATTCTCGTTGCGGAAGTGGTTCAGAAAGACCAGGTATCCACCCTTCTTGCAGACTCTCTTCATTTCTTCGATCACCATCACGGGGTCCGGGACTACGGAGATGAAATAGGCGGCGAGGATTCGATCGAAGCTCCCGGCCGGAAAATCGAGCCTGGTCGCGTCCATCTTGAGCAGCTCGACGTTCTCCAGCCCCAATTCCTTCGTCCGGCGATGTGCCTGCTCCAACATCTTCTCCGACAGGTCGACACCGGTGATCTGGATGTTTCGTGGGAGCATCGGGAGGGAGAGGCCGGTTCCCACGCCGACTTCCAGGAGACGAGAGCCCGGCGCCGGGTCCAGCAGGAGGGGAGCTATTTCGCGGCCACTGCGGAAGATGGGCCCGAACAGGAGATCGTAGAAACGGGAGTACCAGTTGTAAACCTTCTCGATGTGTTCGACATCGGCATTCACAAAGCGGCCCCCCTTTTCCGCGCCATTGTAGCACTATCCCCGCCGGAGGGCGGTACCGGGCTGTGCTATGATCAATCCGTGTCCCCAAGCCGGACAAACTCATTGGACGTTCTTATTCAAGAGGGTGAGATCCGGCAGCGTGTCGCCGAAATGGCTCGCCGCATAGAGGCCGATTACCGGGACAGGGAACCGCATTTTGTGGGGGTCCTCAAGGGAGCGGCGATATTTCACGCCGACCTGGTCCGGGAATTGACCCTTCCCCTGACCATCGATTTCCTGTCGGTTTCCAGCTACGGCGCCGCCACGGAATCCGTGGGCCCGTTGAAGCTGGACAAGGACCTGGAGGATGACATCAAGGGCAAGGACGTCGTCCTGGTTGAGGATATCGTCGACACGGGCCGGACCGCCTCCTTTTTGTTCCACTGGCTGCCGAAGCGAAAACCGGCTTCCTTGAGGCTTTGCGCACTCTTGTCCAAGCCGAGCCGCCGGGAGTTTCCCGCCCGCCCCGACTACGTCGGCTTCGATGTTCCCGACCGGTTCGTTGTCGGCTATGGCCTGGACTACAATCAGATGTATCGCAACCTGCCGTATATCGCGGCCCTCCGGAGTCCGAAAGAGGAGCCGTCCATCGCGCATTCGGAGCACACCGCCACAAGCGAACCGTGAGATCTTCCAGGCCTGGAGCAGGGCCTGCGAGTGAGGAGAACCTGAGATGAGCGAGAAAGAAGGAACCATATCTGCATTGATGACGGAGGATCGGAGGTTCTCCCCAGCCGCGGAGTTCACCGCTCACGCCAACTGGAGCGACCCGGAAGTCTATCAGCGGGCGCTGGAGGATCCGGAAGGTTTCTGGAGCGAGATGGCCCGGGCCATCGACTGGTTTGAACCGTGGGACACGGTTCTGGAATGGGACCCGCCGACCACGAAGTGGTTTCTGGGAGCCCGGGTCAACGTCTCCTACAACTGCGTCGACCGGCACCTTAAGACGTGGAGAAAGAACAAGGCGGCCATCATCTGGGAAGGCGAGCCCGGCGACACGCGGGTTCTGACTTTCCAGGACCTGTACCGCGAGGTGAATCGTTGCGCCGCCGCCATGAGGCGGTTGGGCGTCCAAAAGGGAGACCGGGTTGCGCTCTATCTGGGAATGGTTCCCGAGCTCCCGATCGCCATGTTGGCCTGCGCGCGGCTTGGCGCTCCCCACACCGTCGTGTTCGGCGGCTTCAGCCCCGAGTCGCTCCGCGACCGCATTGTGGACTGCCAGGCCAAGCTCCTGGTCACGGCCGACGGGGCTTGGCGCCGCGGAAAGGTGGTGGACCTGAAGGGGAACGCCGATCGAGCGGTGGAGGGTTGTCCCAGCATCGAGAACGTGCTCGTCGTGAACCGGGTCGCGCCCCCGGAGCAGGCTTCCATGGTGGAAGGGCGGGATCGTTGGTGGCACGACGAAATGGAAGCCAGCGGGACGGATACCGTCGAGGCCGAATCGCTGGACAGTGAGCACCCGCTGTACATTTTGTACACCTCCGGCACTACGGGGAAGCCGAAGGGCCTGCTTCATACCACCGGGGGCTATCTGGTCGGCGTCCACACGACTGCCAAGTACGTGTTCGACCTGAAGGAGGATGACACCTATTGGTGCGCCGCCGACGTGGGCTGGGTCACGGGGCACAGCTACATCGTCTATGGCCCCTTGTCCAACGGCGCTGCCTCAATCATGTACGAAGGGGCCCCTGATTTTCCCGGGAAGAACCGTTTCTGGCAGATCATCGAGAAATACCGGGCCAACATTCTGTACACGGCCCCCACCGCGATCCGCGCGTTCATGAAGTGGGGAACGGAGCATCCTGCGGGCCACGACCTGAGTTCGCTCCGTCTCCTGGGTACGGTGGGAGAACCCATCAACCCGGAGGCCTGGGTGTGGTACCGGGACAACATCGGTTCCGGTCGAACGCCGGTCGTCGACACCTGGTGGCAGACGGAGACGGGCATGACCCTCATCACTCCGTTGCCGGGGATGACGGTATTGAAACCTGGCTCGGCGACCTTCCCCTTCCCCGGCGTGGAGGCCGACATCGTGGACGAGGCGGGAGAATCGGTGCCTTTGGGCGGGGGCGGCTATCTCATACTGAAACGCCCCTGGCCCGCCATGGCCCGGACCATCTGGGGCGATGCGGAGCGATGGTACGACCAGTACTGGTCGCAATTCCCCGGAATCTACTTCACGGGAGACGGAGCCAAGCGGGATGAGGACGGGTATTTTTGGCTGCTGGGCCGCGTCGACGACGTCCTGAACGTCGCCGGTCACCGAATCGGGACCATGGAGGTGGAAAGCGCGCTCGTGAGCCATCCCAGTGTGGCCGAAGCGGCCGTCATCGGGATCAATCACGAAATCAAGGGCCAGGCGATCGGCGCGTTCGTGACGCTCCGGGGAGATCAGGCGGCGTCGCCGGAATTGATCACCGAACTGAAGCTCCACGTCGGCGAAAAGATCGGGCCCATCGCCCGGCCCGACACGCTGATCCCCACCGGGGAGCTGCCCAAGACCCGCAGCGGAAAGATCATGCGGCGCCTGCTCCGGGACATCGCCGAGGGCCGGGTCGTCGGCGACACGACCACATTGCAGGACCCTGGAGTCCTGGACGCCATCAAGGACAAATACGAAGAAACCGAATAGCGTGGGAGAGCTATTCAGGAAGCCGCGGTTTCTGCCTTGGCGCAATGCCGGCCGAAGGCTTCCCGCAGGTCCCGGGAGATTTCGTAGGCTTCCCGGCTCTCGATCAGGTGGCGCTCCATCATGTAGACCAGCTTGCCGCCGCTCAGCAGCGCGATGCTGGGAGAAGATGGCGGATACGGGAAAAAGTATTCCCTGGCCCGGGCCGTCGCCTCGAGGTCCTGGCCGGCGAATACGGTGGTCAGGCGATCCGGTTTGGGATCGGAGCTGAGCGCATCCGCGATGGCCGGACGGGCTCGCGCCGCGGCGCAGCCGCAGATGGAGTTGACGACCACCAGAACGGTGCCCTTCTCTCCGGTAATCGCCTGGTCCACGTCTTCCGCAGTGCGCAGTTCATCGACGCCGATGCGGGTCAGTTCCTGCCTCATCGGGGTCACCCACTGTTCAGGATATGGCATGAATTCCTCCTCCTTCGATTTTGCCGATTTTGCGCGTCGAGCGCGCCCACCATTCTAATTCGGAAGCGGGACCCAATTCCAGGTGAACAGCCCGTGGCAACAGTCGTCACGGCATTCGACCGTCCCTGCACAGGCGCGGACGTCGTTGCGATTCGGGCGCATACACTCCCGGTAGGCGCGCCGAATCGCGCCTTGTCCGGCGGGCGCAGGAACGGTCTCGGCGCTCGCGGGACTTTCACCACGGACTGTTAATCGAACGCCGGGATTCCGGTGATGGACTGGCCCAGGATCAGGGTGTGAATGTCGTGCGTTCCCTCGTAGGTCGAAACCGTTTCCAGGTTCGACATGTGGCGAAAGACCGGATACTCGGACAAGATGCCGTTGGCGCCCAACAGATCCCGGGCCAGACGCGCGATCCGGAGGGCGACGGCGACGTTGTTGCGCTTCGCCAGCGAAATCTGGTCGTGCCGGCACTTGCCCTGATCCATGAGTTGTCCCAGCCGGTAGGTGAGAAGCTGGCCCTTGGTGATCTCGGTCAACATGTAGACCAGTTTCCGCTGGACCAGCTGGTGGCTCGCAATGGGGCGGCCGCCGAACTGGCATCTTTCCAGAGTCCAACGCCGGGCGGTCTCGTAGCAGGCCATGGCCGCCCCCAGAGCCCCCCAGGCGATGCCGTACCGGGCCTTGTTCAAGCACATGAGGGCGCTCTTCAGGCCGGTCGTCCCGGCCAGGAGACGGTCTTCGGGGATCCGGCAGTCGTCCAGGACCAGCTCGGAGGTGACCGAGGCCCGCAGCGAATGCTTGTGGCGGTAGTCCCTGGTGGTGAATCCGCCGTCGGAGCGTTCCACCAGAAAGCCGCGGATACCCTCTCCTTCCAGGCGCGCCCAGACGATGGCGACGTCGGCGATGCTGCCGTTGGTGATCCACGCCTTGTTTCCGTTCAGCACGAACCCGCCGCCGGTCCGCCTCGCCCGCGTCCGCATCCCGGCCGGATTCGATCCGAAGTCCGGTTCGGTGAGGCCGAAGCAGCCGATGGACCTCCCGGCCTGGAGCCGGGGCAGCCAGTCGGCGCGTTGCTCCTCGCTGCCGAAACGGTGGATGGGATACATGACCAGGGCGTTCTGGACCGAGACGAAGCTGCGCAGCCCGCTGTCGCCCCGCTCCAGCTCCTGCATGATGAGGCCGTAGCCCACCGGTTTCAGGCCGGCGCAGTTGTAACCGGTCAAGCTGGCCCCGAGGTAGCCGAGGCGCGCCATGGGATCCACCAGTTGCAGGGGGAACGTGCCGGCCTGGAAATGGTCTTCGATGACGGGCAGGACCCGTTCTTCGACGAACGAACGGACGCTGTCTCGAATCAGCCTTTCCTCCTGCGTCAGCAGGTCGTCAAGACGCATGAAATCCAGGTTTTCCGCCACGGCGACGAATATAGCAGCCCGTGGCGAAAGTCATCACGGCATTCGACCGTCCCTGCATCCCGACGGACTGCTCGCAGCCCCCGGCCGCTGTCGCCCCGCAAGCCCGGCCGCCGCCGGGGTGGGTGCGCCTCCTGCGCAAGAGGCAGGCTGGAGACTTCCGGAGCACGCCCGATTTCCCTCTCCCCCGTGTGCTATAAGAGTTTCGTGATCATTGGGCTCACGGGTCGCAACGGCTCCGGTAAGGGCGTCGTGGCCGACTACCTGCAGAGCAAGGGCTTCGGATTCTGGTCCCTCTCGGACGTCATCCGCGACGAAGTCGTCCGGCGAGGGGAAGAAGTGACGCGGCCGCGTCTCATCCATGTCGGGAGGGATCTTCGGGCCAAGTACGGCAGCGACCACCTGGCGCAGGAGATCCTGGCGAAGTTGGAAGCGGACCGGAACTATGTCGTGGACTCCTTCCGTCACCCGGCGGAGGTCCGGGCGTTTTCACGGCAGCCCGATTTCTACCTCGTGGCGATCGAGGCGGAGGCTGAAGTTCGTCATCAGCGCGTCTGCGCCCGGGGCCGCGAGAGCGATCCCGTCTCGTTCGGGCGGTTTCTCGAGTTGGAACGGCAGGAGCTGTCCAGTCCGGACACGCAGGGCCAACAGCTCCTGGCCACTGGCCGGTTGGCCAACGTCAGCTTCGCCAACAACGGCACCAAGCAGGACCTCTGGAGCAAGGTCGCCGAGTGGTTGAAGCGAACGGCTCCCAAGATGACCCGGCCCGGCTGGGACCCCTATTTCATGAAACTGGCTCAAGTGGTCGCGCTCAGGAGCAACTGCATCAAGCGCAAGGTGGGCGCCATCATCGTGCGCGACCTCCGGGTCATATCGACGGGCTACAACGGCACTCCCCGCGGCACTCGAAACTGTTTCGAGGGGGGATGCCCCCGGTGTGCAGGGCCGGCGGACAGCGGCACCCAATTGGATGACTGCCTCTGTTCCCATGCCGAGGAGAATGCCATCACCCAGGCGGCTTACCATGGGGTCAGCGTGAACGGGGGCGTTCTGTATACGACGTATTCGCCCTGCCTGACCTGCAGCAAGATGATCATCAACTCGGGGGTCGTCGAGGTGGTCTACAACCTGGAGTATCCCCTTTCCGGGAGATCGTTTCGCCTCCTCCGGGAGGCGTCGGTCGTGTGTCGCCGGTTGACCGTGGGAGAATCTGCGGCGCTACCGGCGGTCTCCGAGATGCGACCTTCGAAGTGAGCGCTCGGCCTCCCTCAACCGTGGGCTGTGCCGGACCGGATACGCCTCGCCCTCCGGCCGCCACAGGCGTTCCGGCAAGCCATCCAACTGGGTCCGCGCGTCGTCCCTCACCTGGCGGACGGTGGGAAGATCGACATTGGTTTCGCCGCCCTCCACGTATTTGACAAGCAACGACGAATATCCGTCTGGTGCGGCTTCTCCTTCCGCCGCCAGGAGGTCCCCAACGAATTCCCTGCCCTCGCGGTGGCGATAGAGTTCCTTTCGGAGAGGGAACGACCCCTTTTCCCCGCTGATCTTCATTCGGGGCAGGGCCCGGCCCTCGTGGAGCCTCTCCACCAGTTTGTAGACCAGATCGCAGGTCGGGGCTTCCGGGCAGACCACCAGGTCGGTTCCCACGCCGTAGCCGTCGATGGGCGCCTCCGCCTCCGTCAGCGCCTTCACCCTCTCCGGATTCAGATCCCCGCTGACCAGGACCCGTGTCTCATGGTGTCCGCTCTGGTCCAGGAGCTTGCGGGCCGCCCTCGCCGTTCGGTCCAAATCGCCGCTGTCCACCCGCACCCCCTGCGCCGGCGAGGCGAGCCTGAGCGCGTTCCTGACGCCGCGGAGCGTGTCATAAGTGTCCACGAGCAGAATCGAGTGCCGGGGAAAAGACCGCTGGAAGGTCTCGAAGGCGCGTTTCTCGTCGTCGAAGAATTGAATGAAGGAGTGGGCCATGGTGCCGTAGAGGGGAATGCCGAGTCGATACCCGGCCAGAACGTTGCTGGTGCCGTCGCAGCCGCCGATGAACGATGCGCGGGCCGCAAGGAGGCCGGCCTGGGGCCCCTGTGCGCGGCGGCTGCCGAAGTCGATCACCGGCCGGCCCCGGGCGGCGCGGCAGAGCAGGCTCGCCTTGGTGGCCACCGTCGTCTGGTAGCTGATCGACGCGATCAGGTAGGTCTCCAGAAGTTGCGCCTCCATGACGGGGGCCCTGACCTGGAGAACCGGTTCGTGGGGAAAGAAGGGAGTCCCCTCGGGCAAGGCCCAGAGATCCCCGCTGAACCGGAAATCACTGAGGTAGTCGAAGAACCCCGGGGAGACCCCGCGGAAGACCTCCAGGGTCCGCAGCCAGGCCAGGACGTCTTCCGGAAAGCGCAGGTTCAGAACCTGGTGCAGCGCCTGCTCCAATCCGGCGGCAACCAGAAAACTCCTCCGTGCCGGCAGTCGCCGGGCAAAGAGTTCGAAGGTGGCGCGCTCCTCGGCGAACCCGGCCTCGAAGTAGGCGGCGAGCATGGTCAATTCGTAAAGGTCGGTGTGGATGCCCAGGGTTTCCTGGGAGGGAAACAGGGGACGCAATTTCATGCTTCGGGAAACACGCGGGCGAAGACCGTGTCGACGTGCTCAAGTGTCTTCCGAAGATCGAAGGCGGATTCGATCTGGGCCGGAGAGAGTTGGGATCGAATGTCGGAATCGGCGAGGATCAGCGTCTTGAAGTCGGCCTTTTCGTTCCAGACCCGGAGGGCGTTGCGCTGGACCCATTCGTAGGCCTGGCTGCGGAGGACGCCCGCCATGACCAGTTTCAGCAACAGGGTGCCCGAGTACATCAGGCCTCCGGTCAACTCCAGGTTGGCCAGCATCCTCTCCCGGTTCACCACCAGGTTGTCCACCACCCGGCCCAGGCGCAACGTGAGGTAGTGGGCCAGCGTCGTGCTGTCGGGCAGGATGACCCGTTCCACCGACGAGTGAGAGATGTCCCGCTCGTGCCAGAGGGGGATGTTCTCCAGCGCCGCCAGCGCGTTGGCGCGAAGCACCCGGGAAAGTCCGCTCACGTTCTCGGAGCTGATGGGGTTCTTCTTGTGGGGCATGGCGGAGCTGCCGGTCTGGCCGGTTCGAAAGGCCTCGCTGGCTTCGCCCACTTCGGTGCGCTGCAGATGGCGAATTTCGGTGGCGATCTTGTCGTAGGTCGAACCCAGGATGGCCAGGGTGCACAGGTATTCGGCGTGGCGGTCCCGTTGCAGGGTCTGCGTGGAGGCGGCCGCATAGCCGATACCGAGTGCGTGGCAGACCTTCTCCTCGACCTCGGGGGGCAGGTGGGAAAAGGTGCCCACCGGGCCGCTGATCTTGCCGACTTCCAAGGTCTTGCGGGCCTTCCGGAAGCGTTCCAGGTTGCGCTCCATTTCCGAATACCAGACGGTCACTTTGAGGCCGAACGTGGTGGGCTCGGCATGGATCCCGTGGGTCCGCCCCATCATCGGCGTGTCCTTGTGGCGGCGGGCCTTGCGGCGCAGCACCTCCAGAAAGTTCACGAGGGCGGATTCGATCAGCTCGGAGGCTTCCTTGACCTGGAGCGCCTGCGCCGTGTCCACCACGTCGGTGGAGGTCAAACCCATGTGAATGAACCGGGAGGAGGGTCCGACCACTTCCGACACGGCACGGATGAAGGCCACGACATCGTGACGCGTGACGGCCTCGATCTCGTGGATCCGCTCGACGGAAAACCCTGCCTTTTCACGGATTTCCGACATGGCCGCCGGGGGGATGCGCCCGGCATCGCTCAGCACCTGGCAGACCGCCACCTCCACCTCGAGCCACTTCCGGAACTTGTTTTCTTCAGACCAGATCCGGGCCATTTCGGGCCGGCTGTACCGGGGAATCATAGGCTCAAGACTATGGAGGGTCGGTTCTGGTGAGTCAAGTGAACCCGGGGGCCCGATTCGCCGCTTCCGGAGGCGCCGGAAAGAGCCGCCGAGATCTGTTCCAGGGCCAGTTGGGGATGGTTGTTGGTGCGGCTCATATGGGCCAGGAATATGTGTCTGGTCCTGTCGCCCAGGTGCGTCTGGAGGCACCGGCCCAGCGCATGGTTGGAAAGATGGCCCTTCGGCCCCATCAGCCGTTGCTTGAGGAGCCAGGGGTAGGGGCCGGCCAGCACCATCTCCTCATCGTGGTTGGATTCCAGGATCAACCAGTCGCAGTCGGCCAGAGGTTCCGTGATTTCCGGGGTGGGTTCACCCAGATCGGTGGCAAGAAGGCCTTGAATCCCATCGGCGGCAAACCGGAAGCCGACCGGTTGGGCCGCGTCGTGGGACACCGGGAGGGCTTCGACCTCCAGGTCGCCGATCTGAAACGGAACTCCCACCGGGACGATCATCGTCCGGTCCACTTCCTGGAGTGCGGGGCTTTCCCTCAAGGTCCCCCCGGTCATGAATGCAGGGACTTCCAGATCCCGGACCAGGGCCGGGACGCCGCTGACGTGATCGGTGTGTTCGTGCGTCAGAAGGAGAGCGTCCAGCCCATCCAGCGACAGTCCCACCTGCTGGAGGCGCCGGCCAAGGCTCCGCCGGCCGAAGCCGAGATCGACCAGAATCCGGGCCTTCGCCGTCGCGATGTACGTGCAGTTTCCAGCGCTGCCACTTCCCAGAACGCAGATTTTCATGCTGGAGTCCCGACGCTTCGCAGCCATGGCCGTGCGAAACGCCGATCGAGTGCCGTGATGGCGTTTTGTGCCGCCTGTTAGAATCTACCAGCCTGGTGTGAAAGGGACGGCTGGCCACCGGGTCAGGAGACAAGGCGAAATCAGATGACTCCCAGTTTCCACATTTTCAGCTTCGGCTGCCGCACCAACCAGTCCGACAGCGCCGCCATCCGGCAGGACTTCCTGGGCCGCGGCTACCGCGAGGCATGGGACTGGCGGAAGGCGGGCATCATAGTCGTCAACTCCTGTACCGTCACGCATCGAGCCGATCAGCAGGTGCGGCAGTTGGTTCGCCGGTTTCACCGCGAAAACGGGGCCGCCCGGATCGTCGTGACCGGTTGCTACGCTCAGCGAGAGCCGGAGAGCCTGTCCCGAATACCGGGCGTCGAAGCCGTCGTCGGAAACACTCACAAGAGTGACCTTGTGGGAATCGTGGACAAGCCTGCGGAATCCGCTCTGACCTCGGACGAGCTGGCGGACGTGTACCGGCAGGAATTCGTCAAGGTCCGCACCATGGAGGGCGCCGCCGCCGGCTCCCCGGGGCTGCGAGTCCGGCCCTTCGTCAAGGTCCAGGACGGCTGTGACGCCAAGTGCACGTACTGCATCATCCCGCTGGTTCGCGGACCCGGTCGGAGCCTGCCGCCGGAGCAGGTTCTGGCCCAGGTGCGCGAGTTGGCGCGAAAGGGGTTCCAGGAGGTGGTTCTGACCGGGATCCACATTGGAACCTACGGGATGCATTTGAAACCGCGCTATCCGCTGGACCGCCTCCTGGCGGACGTGGCCGGGACTCCCGGGCTGGTCCGGGTGCGGCTGAGCTCCATCGAGCCCATGGAGCTGTCGCGGCGGGTCATCGAGTTGGCGGCCGGGAACGACAAGATCTGTCCTCATTTCCACATCTGCCTCCAGAGCGGAAGCAACCGGATCCTGAGGAGGATGTGGCGCCCGTACGACACGTCCAGGTTTGGTGAGATCGTGCAGGAGATCCGGACCCGGTTGCCCCAGGCATCCATCGGAACGGACCTGGTGGTTGGATTTCCGGGGGAGAACGCGCGGGACCACCTGGAAACCGTCCGATTCGTCCAGGCCATGCCTTTCACCTATTTCCACGTGTTCCCCTACAGCGACCGGCCCGGGACCCGCGCTTCGGCCATGCGGTCCAAGGTCGACCCGCGGCTCCAGCGCCGGCGGTGTTGGGAGTTGAGGCAGATTTCGGCGGCGAAGAACCGCGCCTTCCGGCGGCGGTTCATCGGCAGGAAGCTTTCGGTCCTGACCCTGGGAGAGTCTGCCGCCGGGAGGTGGGAGGGGATCTCCGCGAACTACATCAAGGTTCGTTTTCCGGGCCCCGTGGCGCCCAACAGAGTGGTCCGGGTTGAGGCCGCCGGGGAGACTGAAGATGGGCTGGCGGCGAATCCCGGCTCAGCGCCTCAACCGTCGATGACGACGCAGGCCACTGCGTAGTCGGTGGCGTGGGTGATGGTGAGGAGGCTCTTTCGAGCCTTCGATTCCTTGAAGATGGCGGCCGCTTTTCCGTAAAGGGTCAACTGGGGTTCGCCCATGGGTCCGGCCGTGGTCTCGACGTCGCGCCACCGGATCCCGGCCTGCCAACCGGTCCCCAGCGCCTTCAGGGCCGCCTCCTTGGCCGCGAACCGTCCGGCGAAATGCTGGTACTTGTTCTTGCGCTGGGAGCAGTACCGTATTTCCTCAGGGGTGAAGACCCGCTCGGTGATGGATTTGCTGCCGCGCAAGGCCTTGGCGATGCGGTCGACCTCCACGATGTCCAGTCCGATTCCGACGACCATGGGGAGCCCTCTGTGAACGGCGCACAGTTTACTGTGAGGAGGGTTGTCAGTTCCAGGCCATGGTACCCTGGCAGCCCGTGATGGTGGAGAGGACGGCCGGACACTTCCCCTTCCTTGCCTTCGGGGGCCTGACGGCGATCCCGGGCTTCGTACACGCCGTCACGACCCGCGCAACCGACGGATCCGGCGCGGCTCCTTCGGCCACCCGCCCAGCGGCGCCGGATGAGGCGTTTCTGACTGCCCTCGGGATACCGGCCAGAAAGCTGATCCTGTTGGAACAGGAGCATGCGGACGCGGTCCTGGCCGTGGAAACAGAAAAGCCGGCTTGCGGCTCCGGTCATCCCCGGGCGGATGCCGTGATTCTGACGTCCCCCGGCTGGTACGGGGCGATCCGGACGGCGGATTGCCTCTCCGTGGTGATGGTGGACCCGCGGCGCCGGGTCCTGGGATTGGCGCACGCCGGCTGGCGGGGAACCTGCAGGGGCGTGACCGCCAAGGCGGCGGCCCGCCTTCTCCGGCTGACGGGCGCGGATCCGGGAGACCTCTGCGCCGCATTCGGCCCCTGCATCAGGAGTTGTTGCTACGAGGTCGGCGAGGAGGTCCGGGTTGCCTTCCGGGAGCGGGGGCAGGAAACGGAGAGGATCTTCCAGGGGAGTCATCTCGACCTGATCGGGGCCAACCGGCTCCAACTGGAGCGATTGGGCGTCAGGCGAATTCTGGACTCAGGCCTCTGCACCTCCTGCCGCAACGACCGGTTCTATTCCTACCGGCGGGAGAAGACGGAGCGGAGGATGTGGACCGTGGCCGGATTCCGCCCCGATTCGACGGAAGACCTCAAAACCCGGGCGTAGGACTCCGCCATCCTCCTTCGGCCGAACAGGAAGGCGGGGCGGGACTCGGCGTCAGAGTTGAATGCTCTCGATTTTCTTCTGTTGCGCCGCCTTGTAGGCGCGCAGCTTTTCCTGAAGTCCCGTATCGCTGCGGCTCAGGATCTGGACCGCCACCAGGCCCGCGTTGCGGGCGCCGGCCTTGCCGATGGCCATGCTGGACACGGGCACGCCGCCCGGCATCTGCACCGTGGCGAGCAGGGCGTCCAATCCTTTCAGCGGCGATGAGTCGATGGGGACGCCGATCACCGGCAAAATCGTGTGAGCCGCCAGGACGCCGGCCAGATGGGCCGCGGCGCCGGCTCCTGCGATCAGGACCTGGATCCCACGTCCCTCCGCATCGCGGGCAAAGTCCGTGGTCAGGGAAGGCGACCGGTGCGCCGAGAGAACACGGATGTCGTAGGGAACTTCGAAGTCATCCAGGATCTTGCTCGCTTCCTGCATCACCCCGAGATCGGAAACGCTTCCCATGAGGATGCCGACTTTCGGTGCGCTCATTTACGAATTCCTTTCTGTTTGGGAAAGCCGTCTGTATGCAATGTCTCGCCGATAGTAGATGCCGTCGAAGTGGATCTCCTTCAACCCCGAATAGGCGCGCCGCACCGCCTCGTCGAGAGAGGGAGCCAACGCCGTGACGCCCAGCACCCTTCCGCCGCTGGTCACGAACCGGCCGCCGGACTGGGAAGTTCCGGCATGGAACACCACCAGGTTCTCCATCCGGTCCGTCTTCGCCAGTCCCGAGATCTCCAGTCCCTTGGGATAGGACCCCGGGTACCCCTTGGCCGCGGCGACCACACAGACCGCGGCTTGTGAAGTCCACTCGGCTTGGGTGGAGGCCAGGTCCCCGCGGGCGGCTTGGAGCAGAAGTGTGGCGAGATCGCTCCGGAGCCGGGGAAGGATCACCTGCGCCTCCGGGTCTCCGAAACGCACGTTGTATTCCAGGACCCGGGGGCCGTCCTCAGTGAGCATCAATCCGGCGTAGAGGATTCCGGCGAAAGGCCGGCCCTCCCGTTTCATGCCGTCCACGGTGGGGAGAATGACCTGGTCGAGGATCCGCCGCCGCAGATCGGGAGACAGGAGGCCGTCCATGGAATAGGCGCCCATTCCACCCGTGTTGGGCCCGCGGCCTCCTTCGAAGATCTGCTTGTGATCCTGGGAGGGGACCATGGGGACCACGTTGCCGGCGCCGTCGGCCAGGACCATGAACGAAGCTTCCTCTCCCTGGAGAAACTCCTCGATCACCAGCCGGTCGCCGGCGGTTCCGAATTGCCTTGCGATCATGATCCGGTCGAGGGCCGCGACGGCCTCCTGCAGGTCGGCGCAGATCAGGACTCCCTTGCCGGCCGCCAGGCCGTCGGCCTTGAGCACCACGGGAAACTCGAAGAAGCCGCTCCGAAGCGCTCGCTCCGCGGCGGAAGGATCGTCGAAAACCCGATAGGCTGCCGTCGGGATCTGGTGGCGGCTCATGAAATCCTTGGCGAAGGCCTTGCTCCCCTCCAGCCGGGCCGCCTCCGCCGAAGGACCCACGAGCGGCACGCCGGACCGGCGAAAAAGGTCTCCGATGCCGTCCACCAGGCTGGCTTCCGGTCCGACCACGGCCAGATTCACGTCTTGATCGACGGCGAGATCCAACAGTTGACGGAGAGAGAGCTTGGGGAGAATTCGGGTCTTGGCGGCGGCCGCGATTCCGGCGTTTCCCGGGGAGCAGTAAATCTCCCGGACCTCGTCGCTCAAGCCCAGCTTCCAGACCAGCGCGTGTTCTCTTCCGCCAGAGCCGACGACGAGTATCTTCACTGTTGTTTCGCGACGGCCAGGCTCGAATCCTGCCTGGGTCAGCTTTCCTTCTTGGATTCAGTTTTGGGAGCCGCACTGTCGGCGGCGGCTTTGGACGGTTCCTTCTTGGCGGTTTCCGTTTTGGTCTCCGATCCGGTGTCCTTGCGGGCGTAGTCGGTGACGTACCAGCCTGACCCCTTGAACTGGATACTCGGCGCCGAGATCAGCTTCTCCAGCGTTCCGCCGCAAGTATTGCACGTCTCCAGGGGCGGGTCCGAGAACCGCTGAAGCACTTCGATGGTCTCTCCGCAACTGTCGCAAGCGTATTCGTAAAGCGGCATCGCGGCACCCGCAAGCAACCCCTCCAAAAACCGTAGAATATAGCAACCCTTTCCCCCTTTTGCCACGATCCGCGGCCGGACCGCCTCAGCCGGCCTCCCCGTTCACCCGTCCCGCCTCATTCCTCTTTCCGCTCCTCTTTGAGATACTGGCCGGCGATGTTGGATCGGGCTTTCATCAGGGGCAATCTGGAACAGGTCGAGACCGGATTGAAGGAGCGGGGCTTTTCCTTGGACGCCGGGGAGTTCCTGGCTCTGGACGCTCGCGAGCGGGCGGCCCGGATCGAGTCGGAGGAGCTGAGGGCCGTCCGCAACCGCACCAGCACCGAGATCGCGAGGCGCCGCAAGCGGGGCGGCGATGCCAGTGCCCAGATCCGGGAGATGAAGCGGGTCTCTGCCCGGATCAAGGAGCTGGAGGAGAACCTGACCGGCCTCCGGACCCGGATGGACTCGTTCCTTTCCTGGATCCCGAATCTGGCGGCCGAGGGGGTGCCCTCGGGAAAGGACAGCGCCGCCAACGAAGTCGTCCGCATCGTGGGAAGACCTCCCGAATTCTCCTTTCCCGTCCGGGACCATGTCGAGTTGGGGGCCCGCCTGGGCATCCTGGACCTGGAACGGGCCAGCAAGATCGCCGGCGCCCGTTTCAGCCTCTATTCCGGCGCCGGCGCCCTGCTGGAGCGGGCGCTCATCAACATGATGCTGGATCTCCACACCCGCCGCCACGGATACCGGGAAGTGATCCCTCCCTTCCTGGCCAATCGCCGCAGTTTTTTCGGCACCGGAAACCTCCCCAAGTTCGAGGAAGACCTCTTCCGGGTGGCCGGTTCCGACTACTTCCTCGTCCCCACCGCCGAGGTCCCGCTGACCAATGTCTTCGCCGGCGAGATCCTGGAAGAGGAAGATCTTCCCATCAACCTCACCGCATACACGCCCTGCTTCCGGAGCGAGGCCGGGTCTTACGGCAAGGACACCCGGGGGCTGATCCGCCTCCACCAGTTCAACAAGGTCGAGCTGGTCAAGTTCACACGGCCGGAAGACTCCGCCCGTCAATTGGAGCAGTTGACCGGCCACGCCGAAGCGGTGCTCAAGGCGCTGGAAATCCCCTATCGGGTCGTGGTTCTCTCCACCGGCGACATGGGATTCAGCGCCGCCAAGACGTACGATCTGGAGGTGTGGGTGCCCAGCCAGAATACTTATCGGGAGATTTCCTCATGCAGCAACTTCACCGACTTTCAGGCTCGGCGCTGCAGGATTCGATACCGTCCGGCGCAGGGCTCCGGAAATCGGCTGGTCCACACTTTGAACGGGTCCGGATTGGCGATCGGACGGACCTGGGTGGCGCTGGTGGAGAATTTCCAGCAGGAGGACGGCAGCGTCCGGATTCCGGAGGCGCTCCGCTCCTACATGCATGGCCTGGAGCGTTTGACGCCCGGGGAGTGTTCCTGAACAGATGATCGGATTCAATCTGGACAAGTCGGTTCGGCTCAGCTTCTACGAGCAGATCAAGGGGCAGCTCCTCTCGGCCATCTATTGCGGCAAGATTCGGGCCGGGGACCGCCTGCCGTCCATCCGTGAGGTGTCCGATCACCTGGGGATCAACTACAAGACGACGCGCAAGATTTATCTGAGGTTGGCCGAGGAGAACTACCTGGAGATCGTGAAGGGCAGCGGGGCCTTCCTGAAGGAAAGGAGCGGCAAGGGCTCCTATGGGCAGATGCGGCGGCATGCAGTCTTCAAGCTGCTGGGCGAGGTGTCCGCCAAGGCCAGGAGCCTGGGCCTCTCGCCGGACAAGTTCAGGGGCCTGTTGGACGCCTACTGGAACGGGACCGATCTGAGGCAGTTGCGTCTGGCTGTCGTCGACCACGAGGAGGAAGCCTATGTGTTCTCCCGGGAGCTGGAGCTTCGCATGCCGGGGGTGCAGGCCCGGAGCGTGTCCCTGGGCGACGTCGAGAGCGATACCGCCCGGGCGCTTCTCAGCGGCAGCGAGTTCCTTCTGACCACCAGCTATCACCTGGAGGAGGTCAGGGAACTGTCACGCCGTTTCGGCAAGAAGCTGGTGGAGATCAAGCCCAGTCACGAGATCTATCGTGAGGTGTTGAGTGCGGCCCGCGACGAGAACGTGGCCATCGTGGTCCGGGATGAAGACACCCTGCACGCTTCCTGGGACGTCTTCATGAACATCTACCACCCGTCGACCGAGATGAAGTTCTGGATCGCCCCCATTTCCAGGCAGGACCTCATCGAGAAGATCGTCCGTGATGCGGACCTGATTTTCGTTTCTCCCATGTGCTGGGACGAGATGCGAAAGCGGACGCCGCCCACGAAGACGTTGAAGACGTACGACAAGTTCATTTCCCAGGAGACCATCGACCAGCTCCGTGCGCTCCAGCTCTTGGGGTAGGAGTCTGCGCCGTAGAAATGATCGTAGCGAGAAAGTGGGGAATCGAGGACAGATTTTCACGATTTCGAGGTGCATAGTTGTTCTATTCGTCGAGAAATCGGGGAAATATGGACCGATTCACCGCTTTCGCAGTAGATTGATTTCTGCGGCGCAGGCTCCTAGGAGCCGGGAACGCTCGGCGGCTCCCGCAGCAGGTGAGGAATGATCGGCCGGGAAGGCCGCGAAACGCGGCGAAACGCTTCCAGGACAGCCGTCTCCGAGTCATATGTTCGGAGTCTCCCCAAGGCCGAATTGCATCTTCATCTCGAGGGGAGCGTGGGGCCCGAGCGGCTCCTTGCCCTCGCCCGAAAATACGGCACGGAATATGCGTCCCTCAGCGCCGCCGCGTTGACGGAGAACCTCTACCGGTACGGGAGCCTCCACGAATTCCTGGGCGCCTTCAAGGTGGTCTGCCAACACGTGCGCGGCAAGGAGGACTACGGCGACATCCTGGAGGACTTGGCCGAGAGCCTTCTCCGGCAGGGCGTCTTCTATGCGGAGATCATCTATTCACCGTCCATTCCCTGGATCTGGGGCAGGGACGGCCGGGCAATACTGCGGCATCTGTTGAAAACAGGAGCCCGGTTCGAGGAGAAGGGCCTGATCATCCGCTGGGTGCTGGACTGCGTGCGCCAGTTCGGCGTGGAAGCGGCGTGGAGGACGGCCCGGTTGGCGGCGGAGCACCGGAGCCGGGGCGTCGTGGCGTTGGGTATGGGAGGTGACGAGTTGTCCCTCCCCCTGACCGAGTATCGTGATGTCTTTCTCTGGGCCAAGGCCCATGAGATCTACATTCATGTCCACGCCGGTGAGATCGGCGAGCCGGACCAGGTCTGGAGCGCCCTCAAAGACCTGGGCGCCAACCGGATCGGCCACGGCGTCCAGGCGGCGCGGGACCCGCGCCTGATCGAGTATCTGCGGGAGCATGCCGTCGGGCTGGACGTCTGCCTGACCAGCAACCTCAGGACCCGGGCGTGGGCTCCGCTGTCTCAGCACCCCTTTCCCCTCCTCTACCGCCGCGGCGTTCCGGTGACCTTGAACACGGACGATCCCGGCCTGTTCCAGACCAGCTTGACCCAGGAGTATCTGAAGGCCTCGCGCATCTTCGGGCTGACGGCCCAGGACCTTCAGCGAATCGCGTTGCAGGCGGTTCGGTGCTCCTTCCTGCCCCACGAGGCCAAGATGGCCCACATGCAGCGGATCCAGGACCAGGTGGAGCTTGGCTGAATTCCGCGCGCCCGGCTCCGGCTGTGAGAGAATGGAGGGCGCGTTCCAGCCGGAGGAGTGGCCGAGTGGTTTAAGGCGGCGGTCTTGAAAACCGCTGTGTCCGAAAGGGCACCGTGGGTTCGAATCCTACCTCCTCCGCCAGCTCCTCCAGAGGCCTCCCGGAAAGTCCAACCTCCCCCGTGGTGCGGCCGGGTTTTGAGATGGCGATCGCTTCGATTCCGGCCTGCATTCCGAATCGGACGGGCCTGCATTCCGAATTGGACGATAGCTGATGCCGGATCGGACGATAAACCTCGGGGAATTTGTGTGGACTGAAGAGGCTCGTCAAGGCGCCGAAACTGCACTTTCTGGATTCCGGCCTGCTGGCGGCGCTTCAGCGGGTATCGGCGGCGACAGTGGCCAGGGACCGGCAGAAGCTGGGGCCTCATCTGGAAAGCTTCGTTTACGCCGAGATCGCCAAGACGGCCAATCTTTCCGGCGACGAACTGGCCATTAGTCATTATCGCGACAAGGACCAGGTCGAAGTCGATTTCGTGCTGGAGCGATCCCCCGGCGCAGTCGTCGGGATCGAAGTCAAAGCCGGCGCAACGGTCCGCCCCAGGGACTTCAAGGGCTTGAAACGCCTGCGAGAGGCCGTCGGCGATCGTTTCGCGTGCGGCATCATCCTCCATGACGGCGACCGCGTTCAAAAGGCCGGTTCCAGGCTCTTCGCGATGCCGGTTAAGATGCTCTGGACGAACTGCCGGCAGTAAGGATGGCCGATTATCGGTCGACCCGGCCTACGAGACCCCCATCCTCTCGTCCCCTTCCCGGATGCCCAGGTTGCCGTAGCGATGGTAATCGATGCTGATGCTCTGTTCGCGGAGGTACCAGAGCAACTCTACCCGGCCCTGGGCCAGCACCGGGGTCCGCGCCAGGTAGACTCCGGACGCGGCCGCCGCCCGGAACACAATTCCCGGTACCCGCTCCGGCATCGCAAAGCGGACCCGGTCCGCCAGTTCATGGTCGGTCTCGCGGATAAATTCGATGGATTCCTCCCACGACCCGGTCAGCTCCCTCAGCCAATCGACGGCCGGAGACGACCATCCCCTGGGCAGGCTCATGGCCGCGCGGCAGCCGGCGGCCTTGGCCGCGCAGGCGCGGGCGAAGATCTCGAACAGGGAATCGGAGGGGTCCACGCGGATGCAGAGCCGGCGGACGGGGAGATAACGCCGCAGGTTGTCCTGGCCCACGAGGCGGAAATGGTCATGGGTGCGTCCGAATTCGTCCCGCCTGCTGGCCCAGTAGCTTTCCAGAGCCGCCACGACGCGGGGCAGTTCGTCCCCATTCGCCGTGACGGCGGCAGGAAGCGGTTGTTTCAGGCGCGACCGGAGGGCGGCGAGATGGGGGTCGGCGACCGGGGTGGGACCATTTGGAGGCTCGGTGTCGCTGAAGTTCATGAGTTGGGACACGTAGTTGGGGCCTCCCGCCTTGATGCCGGGACCAAAGGCGGACTTGGCCATGCCCCCGAAGGGTTGACGAAGCACGACAGCGCCGGTGGTTCCCCGGTTGACGTAGAGGTTTCCCGCGTCGACGCGGTCGCACCAGTACGCCTGCTCGCGATCGTCGAGGCTCTCCAACCCAGCGGTCAATCCGTAGCCGGTCTGACGGATGAGGCCCAGCGCCTCGTCCAGGTTCTTCACCCGCATCACCCCCAGCACGGGACCGAAGAGCTCGGTCAGGTGGGTGAAGCTTCCCGGTCGGACGTCCCATTTGACCCCCGGCGAGTAGAGGCAGGGATTGTCCTCCATCCGCCTGGGCATGACCGCCCATGACTCGCCGGGTTCCAGTTCCTTGAGGCCCCTTTCCAGGGCGCCGGACGGGGGGCGAATCAGGGGCCCCATGCGATTCCTCCGATCCCAGGCCGACCCGACCTCCAGGCTCCGCACCGCGTCGCAGAGTGTCTCCTTGAACTTGGGGTCCCGGCAGGTCTCCTCCTCGACGAGGAGCAGGGACGTGGCGGAGCATTTCTGTCCGCTGTGGCTGAACGCGGAGTGAATCACGTGACTGATGGCCAGTTCCCGATCTCCCAGGGCAGTCAGGGTGGCCGCGTTCTTGCCCCCGGTTTCCGCCAGGAGATTCATGTCCGGCTTGAGGCGGAGCATCCGCAGGGCGGTTTCCGTGCCGCCGGTCAGAATGACGGCGTCCACCGCCGGGTGAGAGACCAATCGGGACCCGCCTGTCGCGACGGCGCACGGCGCCATCTGCAGAGTCCGCCGCGAAACCCCGGCCCTCCAGAAACACCGGCACAGCTCATGGGCCACCAGCACGGTGTCGGGAGAGGGTTTGAGGATGACGGTGTTCCCCGCGGCCAGTGCGGCGGCGATACCGCCTCCGGGAATGGCGATGGGGAAGTTCCAGGGGGAGACGACCACCACGACGCCCTTCGGTTCGGCCCTCGAACCGGGGAGGTCCTGGAAGTAGCGGGCGGCCAGGTCGTAGAAAACGACGAAGTCCACGACCTCGGAAACCTCCGGGTCCGACTCGGACAAGGTTTTCCCGCCGTCCGCCAGGGCGGCGCCCATGAGGTCTCCCCGGCTGCGACGCAGCTCCCGGGCCACAGCCGCCAGGACCTGGGAACGCTCTTTCACCGGCTTCCGGCGCCAGCCGTCCGGATCGTTTCGAGCGCAGGCCACGGCCCGCTCCACGTCCTCCTCGTTGGCCTGCCGGTAGCGGCCCACGATCAGGCCCGGCCGGGATGGATCGAGACAGTCTTGCAACTCCCGATCCCGGAAGATCTCCCTCCCGTCCACCACCAGGGGAACCTCCACCCTGTGTTCGCCGTGCCGGGGTTTCCAGCGCTCGATGATGCCTTGGGCCCACTCGCGGTTGGCCGGCAATGAGAAGTCGGTGTCTGGCTCGTTGACGAATCGGCTCCACGAACCCGGGCGTGGCGACACGCCGGTTTCGGCAAGGCGGTTCTGGACACGCCGGGGTTTTTCCGAAACGGACTCGCGGCGGCGGGAGGATTCGAGGAACCCCTCTTCCAGCCGTTTCCACTCCGGGCTGTCCGGGACCAGCCGGAAGGCGTGCCGGAGGAAATTGTCGGGTCCCGTGTTCTCGTCCAACCGGCGAAACAGGTATCCGATGGCGTTGATGAAGTCCTCCTTCCGGGTCGCCGGCGCATAGAGGAGGACGTTTTGCGTCAGCTCGAACAGGGCGCGGCGCTGGGCGTTGGCCATCCCTTCCAGCATCTCGAACTGCACCCGGTCCAGGGCGCCGGCTTCCGCTGCCAACAGCAGAGCGTACGAGACGTCGAAGAGATTGTGCGAGGCCACCCCCAGGCGCACGGCGGCGATGTTCTCCGGCGTCAGGGCTTCGTGCAGCATGCGCTTGAAGTTGGCGTCGGTCTCCAGCTTCGACCTGAAAGGAGCCTGCTTCCAACCCCGTAGCGAAGCCTCCACACGTTCCATCTCCAGGTTGGCGCCCTTCACCAGCCGGATGGTCACAGGCGCTCCTCCCCGATTCACGCGTTCTCTGGCCCAGGCGTTGATTCTCTTTTGGGCCAGGTAGGAGTCGGGGAGGTAGGCCTGAAGAGCGATCCCAGCGCCGGCGTGCTCGAGACCCTTGCGAGCGAGAGTGCGGAGAAAGACCTCGGTGGTGACCGCCAGGTCACGGTACTCCTCCATGTCGAGGTAGACGAACTTGGGCGCTTCGGTGCCGTCCCGGCGGCGAAAGCGCTCCCTGGCCGCCGCGCGATACAGTAGTTCCATTCGATCGCAGAGCACGGAGACGGTCTGCTCGAAGGCCAGCGACGAGATTTGCGAGTAGATTGTGGAGATCTTGACCGAAATGACCTCCAGCTCCGGGAGCTGAAGAGCGCGGAGATACGACTCCAGGCGCCTCTGCGCCTCGGATTCTCCCAGGAGGGCCTCGCCCAGGAAATTGACGTTCATCCGCACGCCGCCCTGACGACGCGCCTCCAGGTGCCGGCCCAGCAGAGCCTCTTCGGCGGGGAGAACGACATTGGCGGTCTCTTCCCGCATCCTTTCCTTCACCAGGGGAGCCGCCACCCCGGGGAGGTAGGAGCCGAAGGAGCGAAAGCCCCTGAGCAGGGTCCGGTCCAGCCCGCTGAAGAAACGAGGGATTCCCTGCACGTCCAGGATGTGCAGGATCTGGTCGACGGCGCGATGCGGACTGTTGGAGCGGAAGGCCTGGTCGGTGAGTTGGGTGAGCGTCGCCTTGTCGTGGGGACTCTGCACCATCCGCTCCAGTTCGGCCTGCTGCCTCGCTTCCACGGGGGTTTGAAGCGCCGCCGCCGTTTCCTGAAGCTGCCGGGCCAGGAAGACGGCTTTCCGCGCCCGCTCCGTGGAGGGTGACCCGGAGTCCGGGGCAAGCGATGCGAGTAGTGCGTCCAAGGCCTTCTTCAATGTGATCCGCCGGAATGAAACCCAAGGACCCCGGCCCGGCCCGGCTCCGGATAGGCCCGCGGGCCGGAGGAGGACGGGAAACGGGCATTGCCCCGCGGAGGCCCTGGCCGGTTAAGCGACTTTTTCCCGGGCTTCCAAGACCTTCGCAACCACGACTTCGACGTCCGATTCATCGACAAACGGCGACTGGATATACGATTTCAGGGCAAAGATGGGTTCCTGGTAGCGGGTGCGGCGATAGCACTCGGTCGAAGAAACGACGACGCCGCGGCCCGCCATGGCCTCGGAGTGCACGTATCGGAAGATGTTTCGGTTGTATTCGTTGTGGGCCAACAGGGTTTCCCGGTAGGCCGGGTCGTCGAATTCCTGCCGTTTGATGGCAAAGGTGTCGACGCCCGGCGGATAGGCGCGGAACAGGGTCACGGTGCCGAAGTTGTCCCGGTTGAGGACGGTCGTGCCTTCATGCCCTTCCAGGTGCTCCCTCAGCAGTTGAGCCATCTCGACGATATGCCCGATGACGACCTGAAGACCCTGCTCGCCGAACAGGCGAAAATTGGCGAGGGCCGCGAGAGGACCCGTTCCCGCCCTGGAGGTTTCGAGGGTGTACATGCCGGGCCGATGATCGCCGAAGTGATAGAGATAGGGCATCTGTTCGGCCGAGCGCGTCACCAGCCGCAAGTCCTCCGAGTTTTTGACCAGCACGAGGCTGGAGATGTAAGGCGCGAAACCGGTCTTGTGAAAGTCCACGCCGACGGAGTCGGCTTCCGGCAAATGGCGGATTCGGCGGCACGCACCTGCCAGGGCGCGAATTGTGCGTCGCCGGAACCCCAGGGGGTTGCTCTTGAAATCGTACTGGTTGAACACCGACCAGGCCCAGCCGATGACGGCGTCGGCGTGAACGTGCGGCCGATAGGCGAGTTGATATTCCTCGGCCAAGGCGTCCCGCAGTTTCACGATCCCCCGCAGGTCGTCCAACCCGAAGGCATCGGTGGTCCCCAAAGTCGCGATGATGGCGGCGATCTTTTTTCCGCTCGACAATGCCGCCCGCGCGGCTCGTTCGAGCTGGGCAAGATCGATTTCGTTTTCGTCGGTAGCCGGAATCGCGATCAAATTGTCGGTCCCGATTCCGAGCCACCCCGCAATGTTCATGGCGCAGTAGTGGCCGGCCTCGGAGACGAAGACGACGGCGTCTTCCGGCACGCCTTTGCGCATGGTCTGAGGGCAGGCTTTTTCCAGACCGAGCTTCACCCCGTAGAGGGTTGTTCCGGTGCCGCCGAAGGTGAACACGCCGCCGGCCAGTGCCGGGTCGTAGCCGACCAAGCGGGCAGTGATGGCCGTGGCCTCGACTTCGGCCAACGCCACCAGGCGGCTGTATTCGTCCCAGGAGACGTTCGGGTTGTGCAGCGCGGAGAGCAGGACGCCGATCAGGCTCGGTATCGTCGGTGGCGGAACCACGTTTTGTTGGGTGCGGGGATGGCCGAAGATGGTCATGCCTCGCAGATAGCCGACGAGATCGGATGTGACCGCCTCGACCGAGGCCGTTCGGGCGCGCAATTCGGCCTTCCGCGCCGCCTCGAAATCGCCGGGGACAACGGATCCGAGAATCGGCAACCGCGTTTTCAGCGCGTCGACCTGGTCCAGGGCGCGCATGATGGAGTGTACGAAGTACGAGTCGTGGATCGGATCGGATACGGGTTGGGGAAATGCGAGCCGGACTTCTTTAAGAATGTGGCGATAAGGGCTGCTCATGGCCGTTTCAGCTCCCGATCGGTCCTCGGTTGCCCCCTTTCGCCGCCGCCCGGCGCGGCGGGCGCGCACCCTCCGCCGGAATCCGGACCCGGGCTATCTGCGGCGCTTCAGTTCGAACACCTTCGGGGATTCCTCGGTGATCTGCCCGTCCTTCATGCTGTACCAGCGCGTCGTGAGGCGGTCCTTCCCGCTCACGATGTACTCGGCGTGGTGCATGTAATGGTCCGTGGGCGAAGAAAGATTGGTAATGCTGTCGAATCGCAACTCCAGGCGGTTTTCGTCGTCTGTGGCCCTCACTTCCAACCGCGGCTGGTTTCCCGCCGCACAGTAGTGGGTCATCAGGACGCGTTCTCCGTCCGCGTGGTACATGTTGACCATTTCATGTCCGTCGGGACTGTCGGGAAACATCCGCTCCATCACTGCCGACCCGGCGGAAGTGAGCCGGAAGCTGGCGCCGACGACGCCGGTCTCCCCTCCGTTGTCATCCAGCAGGATCCACTCGCCTTCCAGCGCAGTCAGCTTCGACATCACGTCATCGCCGGCCAACGCGGACCCGGGCAGGAAAAGCGCCAACAGTGCCGCGCAGGCAATCAATCTTCTTCGTGCCATGAAAGGTCCTCCTTGGGGCCGGTTCAGAGCTCCGGATTCGTCAATCCAGATCCCAGAGGCGCTTCGGATCCTCCAGCTCGTCCTTGGACCGCAGGGCTTCCTGGAATTTGTCCTCCAGACTGGCGTGGCGGCGCTTCTCGTCGTCCATTGCCTGGCTGAAGATCTGGTCCGCCTTTGACTTTCGTTCTTCGATCTTTTCCAAGGCCGACTCGAATGAGTAGTCCGGTTTCCTGCTCTCACTTCGAATCACGAGGCCCGTCTTGGAGTCGACGAGGAGCCGGCACCCGCAATCGGGGCATTCCACCTTGAATCGGGGCATGATCCCTTCATTCTAATATGAATCCCGCAGGACTGTTCCCACGGGCGCCGGAGGTCAGCAGGATGGGTTGGAGAGGGCGTCGATCCGGCGCTGGACGCCGGGGTCGGCCAGGAGTTCGGAGGCGCGGAACAGCGAAAAATAGTGGTAGGAAGCCAGATTCCCGGCGGCGCCCTCCTCCCGGTCGACGATGGAGATGACGGCGGCCACGCGGTAGCCTTCGGCCTCGGCCTGGACGATGGCCTTTTGGGCCGACCCTCCCGTCGTGCAGACGTCGTCGACCACCACCACCGGAGACCCTTCCGGCCCCTGGTAGCCTTCCAGGTAGTGCCGGGTCCCGTGGCTCTTGGGTCGCTTGCGGACGATGAACGCGTCAATCGGGTCGAACCTGGAACGGTGGACGAAACTCACCGTCGCCACGGCGGCGACGATGGGATCGGCGCCCAGGCTCAGACCGCCGATGGCGGCCGCCGAGACCTGCCGCCGCTGAAGCTCCTCCAGGATCAGCAGCGCGGAGAGGTAGGCTCCCTCAGCCTCCAGGGTGGCCTGCTTCAGGTCCAGGTAGTAGTGGCTCCGGCGTCCCGATGCGAGCCGGAAACGGCCCACCTTCAGGCAACGCCTCAACAGGATCTGCTTCAGGCGCTCTCGGCTGTCCATGGGGAGGCGAGTATACATCTGGTACTATGACGCGCTCATGGTCAAACCGGGCAAGTGGCTGTCGCGGATCGGCCCGGGCGCCATCGTGGCGTCCGCCACCGTGGGAGCCGGCGAGACGGTTCTGGCCGTCCGGGCCGGCGCCTGGGGCGGTTACGACCTCCTCTGGCTGATCCTTCTGGCCATCCTGGCCAAGTCGTTCCTGACTCTGTATCTCCTGGGCCACTATACGGTCGCCACCGGTCGCACCGTAGCGGAAAAGCTGGTGGAGCTGCCCGGTCCCCGGGGGTGGTTTCTCTGGACCGTCCTGGTGCTGGAGTCCCTGGTGGCTCCCTTCGTCTTCGTGGTGATCGCGGTCCCGTGCGGGCGCTTGATGAGCCAGGTTCTGGCCGGTGGAGGAGTGAACGTCTCCTACAAGTGGTTGGCTCTGGCCTTTCTGAGCCTGGCCGTCCTGGTGGGCTTGGTCCAACGGTACGACACTCTGGAGAAATCGCAGGGTGTGGTCTGCCTGGTGCTTCTGGCGGGAACCGTGACCGCCACCGTCCTGGCCCGCCCCGACTTCGCTGGGATTTTCAAGGGAATGTTCAGCTTGGGTACGGTCCCTCCCTATCCGGACTGGATCCCCGCTGAAATCAAGGGAAGAAGCCGGCTCCTGGAGGTGGCCGCGGTCTTCGGTTACGCCGGCAGCATCGCCATGAACTACGTGGTCTACTCCAACTGGATCCTGATGAAAGGCTGGAGGCTGAAGGAAGCCTCGGGACGTGCCGCAAGAAAGCGCGCGCTGGGGCCCCTGAAGTTCGATGTGGGGGCCAACGCGGTCGTCGTGTTTCTGGTGACGGTGGCTTTCATGGTGGCCGGCGCAGCCATTCTGAATCCCATGCAAAGGATCCCGCAGGGATACGATCTGCTGACGGAGCAGGCCCATATCTTCGCCGAAATCTCATCCTTCATGATTCCGCTCTATTACGTCACGATTCTCGCCGCGCTCTGGGGGACGTTGAACGCGCTGCCCGATATCTACGGCAGGGGCGCTCACAGTTTTCTTCGTCAGCTCGTGCCCGCGGGCCGGAATTGGTCGCTCGCCAGGGTGAGAAACATTTACGGGATCTCCATCCTGTTCCTTTCCGGATTCTTTATCTGGAGCGGGACGACCCCCATCATCATGGTGGACATGGTGGCGCTCTTCAGCACCAACGTGGGCGTGGGCCTCGTTTGCATCGCCGCCATCTGGTTGAATCGGCAACTTCCTGCCGCCAAACGGGTCTCTCCCTGGCTCTCGGGAGCCGCCGTGGCCGGAGCGGCCGTCACCAACGTCATGGCGCTGATTTCCGCACGGGAAGTGTTGTTGCGGTACTTTTGACGCGAATACCCGGTTCGGCTGCTTGGTTCAAGAAAGGCCGAACCTGCATGTGGGAGGGAGTCCATGCCAGCCGACAAGCGATTCAATCCTGACGAACTGAAGCAGTTGCTCCAGAACAAATACGGGACCGGAGTGCGGGTCGAAGTGTTCCCCAAGGCGGAACGGGAGGGGACGGGAGAAGAGCCGGCCCGGGAGCCGGCGGATCATCGCGATCTCACGTTCGACTACCGTCCGAGCCAGATCAAGGAGTACCTGGACCGTTTCGTCATTCAGCAGGACCAAGCCAAGAAGGTTCTGTCAACCGCGATCTGCGACCACTATCACCACATCCAGAACTGCAGCGACTCGGACGAGTGCCGGGAGTACAAGAAGCAGAACATCATCATCATCGGTCCCACGGGGGTGGGAAAGACCTATCTGATCCAGAACATTGCCCGGTTGATCGGCGTTCCGTTCTGCAAGGCCGACGCCACGAGGTACAGCGAAACCGGGTACGTGGGTGGCGACGTGGAGGATCTGGTCCGGGAACTGGTCCAGCAGGCGAACGACGACGTTGGCCTGGCGGAGTATGGAATCGTCTACCTTGACGAGATCGACAAAATCGCCGGACCCACGGGCGTCATCGGGCGGGACGTGAGCGGCCACGGCGTGCAAAGAGGCCTTTTGAAGCTCATGGAAGAGACGGAGGTCCCGTTGCGGTCCCCCACGGACATCGCCAGCCAGATGCAGTCCCTGATGGAGATTCAATCCGGCCGCAAGCCGGAAAAGAAGACGATCAACACCAAGCACATCCTCTTCATCGTCAGCGGCGCCTTCAACGGACTGACCGAGATCGTCGGGAAGCGTCTGGGCTCAAGAAAGATCGGCTTCATGGGCGGAGAGCAGGAGGCCGACCGGAAAGAGGAGCTGTTGCTGCAGCAGGTCCGTTCCACGGACTTCGTGGAATATGGTTTCGAATCGGAGTTCATCGGGCGCCTTCCGGTCGTGACCCACTGCCGCCGCCTCAGCGTCGACGACCTCTTTCAGATCCTGAAGAGGTCGGAGGGGTCTCTCCTCAAGCAGTACAAGAAGGACTTTCTGGCTTACGGCATCGACGCCTATTTCAAGGATGGGGCGATGCGCGCGCTGGCCGCGCTGGCGGAGCGGGAGGAGACGGGCGCGCGCGGACTGATGACCGTGTGCGAGAGGGTCTTCCGCGACTTCAAGTACCAACTTCCGGATCATGAAGTGACGGAATTGGTAGCGGACCGCAAGCTGGTCGAGGATCCGAAAGCGGCGCTCAAGGAGCTCCTGGCCACGCCGGACCTGCATCACGAGGCCATCCTGCAGTTTCAACTCAAACGATTCGAGGCGGAGTTCTACAAGCGATACGGAGTGGAGATCAGCTTTACGCCGGAAGCCGTTGCACTCATCTCCGAGCGGGTGAGAGGCCCGAATGCCGACGTTCTGCAGTACTGCAGGGACCTGTTTCGGGAGTACGAGCACGGAATGAAACTGCTGGCGCGCGGACAGGCCTCCAAGCCGTTGTCCGTGGGTCCTCAGGTCATCGAGGATCCTGCGGGTTCGCTGGAGAAGTGGATCCGCGAGACTTACAAGTGAAGAGTCGGCGCCAGCTCAATTGGAGCGGCGGCGATAGACGGCGGCGAACACGGTCCGCAAGGGAGAGACGCAGTAGTTCTCGATGATCTGCTTGCCGACCTGGGGCCGAAAGCAGTGCTCCAGGTAGGGAGTGCCCACTCTGAAGGAGAGCCGCATGATGTCGGCGCCTTCGCCTCTCTTCTCCACGGCGAAAGCAGCCTGCACACTGGGTTCCAGGAGGAAGATCTGGTTGTAGCGGAGTTTCTTTTCCTTCAGCTCAAATGGCGCGGGCACGATTTCGGCGCCCAGGTGCCGGTAGTGGGTCACGAGCCGACGCAGAAAATCGTCGTAGTCGAATGATTCCACCTTGTTGTTGACGCTCACTTCGAGAATGAACGCGTCGTCGAGCCAGGCAGAACGCAATCCGTACGTGAAGTCCAGATCGCCCTTGTTGAACTTGATCCGGTGGCCCTTGTCGTCGTGGAAGCGCTTGAGCTCCTCGGTGCCCTGCTGGCCGGGAAGGTTCGCCACCTGCTCGCTGGTGATGTAGAAGCTGGCGACGTTGTCGTACCAACTGTCGATGATGTTGCCGAGGATCTTGTCGGCAGCGAGCTCAATCGTCTTGGCGTTAGCGGTGGTCAACATGCGGCCCGAAGATTGTAAACCAACCCTCGAAATCGTGTAAATAGCCTCGCCGCAGTTTTGTGGGTGGCGCTCGTCCGCATTTCATTCATGCGCCAACCGTGGCGTTGCCTTCAGGCCGCCTCGTCCCAGTCCCGGCGGAAGCTTCAAGGCCAGAACGAACCCCGGCACGGTGAGGAGAACGATGACCGTCATGGACAATTGAAGGCCGACCGTCTGACTGGCCCATCCAAACAAAGGCAGCAGCAATCCACCCACGCCCCAGGCGAACCCCATGAGCAGCGCGGAAATCGTGGAAGTGGCCTCCGGAACGATCTGTTGGGCCATCACCACGTTGACGGGAGAAGTGGAGAGCAGGACGGCGCCTCCCAAAATGCACAGTACGACGGAAATCGGTCCCTGAGACCAGAGAAACGCCAAGAGCAACGGCAGGCCGCCGAACATGGAGAGAGCCAGGACGCTCTTCCCGCCGAAGCGGTCGCTCAGGAGGCCCCCCAGGAAACCCGCACTGCCGCCGGCCAGCAGAAACAGACTCAGAACCAGGGCAGCCCGCGACTCGTCGTATCCGTTCAGAGTCAGATAAAAGGGAAGAAACGCGACGAAGATGATCTGGATGGTTCCTCGGATGACCACCAGCAGATAGAGGATCAGAAGCGGCTTTCGCTGCTCCAGAAGCCGCGAAAGAAGAGTCCTGTGGTGGAGTGCGGCCGTCTGGGACGGGGATGGACCGTAAAGGATGAGATACAGGCTCATGGCGACCCCCGGCACGCCGGCCCAGAGGCTGGATCCCAGGCCCACGAGGGCAATCACGGTGGTGATATAGACCGGGCCCAGGGCGTAGCCGAGCATGCCGGTGGTGACGAAGACCGACATGTGGAGGCCCTTTCTGCGGCCGGAGGACTCCGAGACCATGGACGCCGCCTGGGGGTGAAACGCCGAGATCCCGGCGCCGCCCAGGATGACCATCACCAACAGCGCCCAGAAATTGGGAGCCAGGCCCAGGCCGGAGATGAAGATCCCCGCCAGTCCGGGTCCCAGCGCGGTGAAGACGCGGTTCCGCAGCCGGTCCGCCAGGTAGCCGTAGACGGGCTGCATGAATGCGCTGGAAAAACTCAGGACGCCTCCCAGTATCCCGGCTTCGGCCAGCGACAGGTCCAGTTGCTGGTGGAGGAAGGGCAGGAACGCCCCGAACATGCTGGCGTAGCAGTCGATGAAGAAGTGACCGCCGGACATTGAAACCACCGGCCTCGGGACTCTGAACGACATGGACGCGCTATTCTCGCACAATCCGCCGCGGCGCAGGGCCGCTCCTCCTGGAGCCCTTTTCGGCGCGGCGCGCTGGATTAAAATGAAACGCGATTTGAAGCTGGACGAATTCGACTACGAACTGCCGCCGCGCCTCATCGCCCAACGTCCCCAGTCTCCCCGAGACGGTTCGAGGTTGATGGTGCTCCGCCGGAAGACCGCCACCCGGGAACACGCCCGGTTCTCCGATCTCCCCGGTCTCGTGTCGGAGCGGGACCTCCTGGTGTTGAACGACTCCCGAGTGCTGCCCGCCCGGCTGGCGGCCGTCAAGGAGACGGGGGGGCGAGTCGAGGTGTTGTTGCTGGATGCACTCCAGGGTCATGTCTGGCGGTCCCTGCTCAAGCCGGGCCGTCGGGCCCGCGCCGGCGACCTGCTCATCGTACATCCCGAATTGCTGTCGATTCGTGTGTTGGACGATCCCGGTCCCGCCGTCCGCCAGGTCCGCCTCAAACCCGCCGGGGATCTGCAGGAGGTCCTGGAGCAAGTGGGGCGCCCGCCCCTCCCGCCCTACATTCGGCGGGAAGTCGATTCCCGGGACCGCGAAGCCTATCAGACGGTGTACGCCGCCCGGCCGGGTTCGGCGGCGGCCCCGACGGCGGGACTCCACTTCACCGAGGCGCTCCTCTCCCGCCTGAACCACTGCAAGATCACGTTGCACGTGGGTTACGGCACGTTCCAACCCGTCGTGGCGGCTCGGGTCGAGGACCACCGTATGCACTCGGAGTACTACGAGGTGTCGGCGGAATCGGCGCGGAGGATTCGGCGCCACCGCAAGGCAGGGGGACGCGTCATCGCGGTGGGGACCACGTCGACACGGGTCTTGGAGCAGGTCTGGCTGCGCCACGGCGACGTGGTGGAGGACCGGGGATGGACCGACCTCTTCGTCAAGCCGGGTTTCGAATTCCAAGGCATCGACGGTCTCATCACCAACTTCCACCTCCCCCGGACATCACTGCTGCTCCTGGTATCGGCGTTTGCCGGAAACCGCCTGCTGAAAGAAAGCTACCGGGAGGCCGTCCACCGCGGCTACCGCTTCTACAGCTACGGTGACGCCATGCTCATTGTCTGAGGGGGGGCGAGAAGACAGGAGGGCGCCCATGCAAAGGGGGCGCACCGGCTAGGAAATGAGGGCGAACTCCACGTCGGTGACGTTCTTCAGGGCCTCTTGCATGTAGGCCTTGATCTTCTTGGTCAACGTGATCTGGTTGAGGCGGATCGCTTCCCGGCTCACACCGAAGCGCGTCGCCAACTGTTGCAGCGTCTTGGGCTCCTCGGCGATGAGGCGCTCGTTCAGGATGGCCCGTTCCCTTTCGGTCAGGGTTTCGGCGAACTCTCGAAACTTGTGGGCGAACAGCCGTTTCAACTCGCCCCGGGCCAGCGTCTCCTCCACCAGTTCTCCGGTGGCCTCAAGCGTGTCCGCATGCCGGATGGTCCGGTTGGGATCGATATAGTTGTCCAGGCTCAGATCGGAGGACTCGATGGCGTGCTGCACCGCCCGGACCTCCTTGACCGGCACGTCGAGTTTCTTGGCGATCAGCGACGACGTCGGCTCGATTCCCTGAAGCCGTAACTTCTCCTTCTCTTTGCGGAGGTTGAAGAGAAGCTTGCGCCGCTGGTTGGTGGTTCCGATCCGGACGATCCGGAAATTGTCCATGATGAACTTGATGATGTAGGCCTTGATCCACCAGGAGGCGTAGGTGGGCAGCCGGGTCCCCCTGTCGGGATCGAATCGGCCCAGAGCCTGGATCAGGCCGATGTTTCCTTCCTGGATCAGGTCCATGACGTTGTTGTAGACACGACGGTAGATGAAGGCGATCTTGACCACCAGGTTCAGGTTGGAGGTGACCAGGCGATAGGCCGCCTCCTGATCGCCTTCCTGCTGGTAGCGGCGGATCAGCACCTGTTCTTCTTCCGCCGTCAGCGGTTCGAACTGGCTGATCTCCAGAAGGTAGCGCCGGAGCGGGTCCAGGCTGGCCAGCTTGGCTTCTTCCCGGGAGGGCAGCCGGCTGGTCTTCTCCCCCAGGAAGGCCTCGAGGCGTTCGGACTCGGGAGCGGAGCCGGACGGCCCCGGAGGCTGGGAAACCATGGGCGAATCTTAGCAGACCAGCAGATCTAGAGACCCAGGAGCCGGGCGATCTGCTCCTTGTCGGGGGGCACCTGGACCGGGGCGTTGGCATAGGTGGATCGGATCTTCCCGTGTTTGTCGACGATCCGGTTCTTGTAGGCAGCGTGCTCGTAGAGGCTGTCCAAGTGGTAGTTGACCGTGTAGTCGGGGTCCTTGAGCTGATGCCCCGTCAGGATGGCCACGACGTTCTCGCCAGGGTCGATGGTCACCTCGGGACGCTCCTCGCTGCCGGCATCCAGCAAGCGCTTGAGGCCCGCCACCGTGGTGGCCGAAGCGGGTTCGCACCCGATCCCGTCCCGCCCCAGAATCGCCTTGGCGTCTGCGATCTCCTGCTCCGTCACCTCGTCGCACCAGCCGTCGGAGAACTGGAGGGCCCGGACCGCCTTCTTCCAACTGATGGGCTGACCGATCTTGATGGCGCTGGCCAGGGTCCAGGCATCGTTGACCGGGACCAGTTCCTGCGAACTGGTCACCAGAGTCCGATAGAGAGGGTCGGCTCCCTCGGCCTGGATGATGGTGATTCTGGGAATTCTGTCGATCATTCCCAACTCTTTCAGCTCCATCAGGACCTTGCCGTAGGAGGAGCTGTTTCCCAGATTGCCGCCGGGCACCACGATCCGGTCCGGACTCTGCCATTCCAGTTGATCCAGCAGTTCCAGGATCACCGTCTTCTGGCCTTCCAGGCGGAAGGGGTTGATGGAGTTCATCAGGTAGAGGTCGGTTTCGGCGGCCAGTTCCTGAACCAGCTTCATGGCGATGTCGAAGTTGCCTTGGATCTGCAGCGTCAAGGCGCCGTAGTCCAGGGCCTGGGCCAGCTTGCCGAATGCGATCTGGCCCTCGGGAAGGAAGACGACGGACCGCAGACCCGCCCGGGCGCAATAGGCGGCCATGGAGGCCGACGTGTTGCCGGTTGAAGCGCAGCCGACGACCTCGGCGCCCAGCCGGATCGCCTGGGAGACGGCCGCGGTCATGCCGTAGTCCTTGAACGATCCGCTGGGATTCCAGCCCAGGTTTTTCACCCGCAGCCGATCCAGGCCCACGTATTCGGCACACCGGGGGGCGTCCAGGACGGGGTTGTTTCCCTCCCCCATGGTCACCACCCGGTCCAGGTCGCCGGCTTCGAAGGGGAGCAGTTCTCGATATCGCCACACTCCGCTCACGTCGAGGGGGCGATTCGAGAGGCGCCTCCGCAAGAAGCGCTCCCTGAGGGAATTCACCTCGAAGCGGCTGAAGTCATAGACGATGTCCAACAGGTCCCGGCAACGGGGGCACTGGTAGAGCTTTTCCCGGATGGAAAACTCCCGGACGCAGGAGTCGTTGATGCAGCGGAAGTGAAACCACTCGCTCATTCGGCCAAAAGGTGACGGATTCGGCTCACGACTTCAGGAGAGTTCCAGACGTACATTCCCACATGGTGCAACGCCAGCCTTCCACGAGCGTCGACGATCAGTGTCGTGGGCAGCCCGATGACCTGAAAACGTCCCTGCAGGATCCGGTCAGGATCCGCCAGCAGCAGGAAGGGATAGTCGGCGCCCGTTTCTTCGAGAAACGTTCGGACAGCTTCGGGGTCCTCCCAACTGACGGCGGCAATCGCCAGGCCTTCCCTGGAAAGCCGCCGGTGCAGGTCGGCCAGGTAGGGCATCTCGAGACGGCAGGGTCCGCACCACGTGGCCCAGGCGTTGATCAACAGGGCTTTGCCCTTCAGTTGTTGCAAGGGGACCCGCTCTCCGTCGAGAGTCGCCAGCGATCCGGAAAGATCCAGGGACGGCCGCTCGCCGGCAGGAATCCATGACCGGTCGAGAAAGCCTTGCGAACCGGCGGCCTCCAAGCCACAGACCGGAAGCATTGCCGGAACCGCCGCCGCCATCAGGAGGACGGCGCCCCCGTAAATCCCGATTCTTCTACCCGTCCGCCTGCCCATTCCCACTAACACTATAGCAGCCCGGCAGGGGAGGAGGCGCCCGTAGTAGACTGTGCGAACCGCGGGAACCGGGTCATGAAATCGGTCCAGTCCCGGACGACTGCGCGGGCGTCGCCATGAAAGTTTCGCTGTTCGTGACTTGCCTGGTGGATCAGGTCTTTCCCCAGGTGGGACTCAGCACCATCAGGATCCTGAATCGGCTGGGGGTCAAAGTCGATTTCGACGAGCGTCAGGCGTGTTGCGGCCAACCGGCGTTCAACAGTGGTCATTCCGACGAGGCCCGCACCGTGGCCCGCGGATTCCTGGAAGCTTACGCCGGCAGCGGCCCCGTCGTGGTGCCGTCCGGATCGTGCGCCACCATGCTCAAGGTGTTCGTGCCGACTCTTTTCCCTCCCGACTCGAAGGACGGCCGGCTGGCCAGGGAGATCGCCGGGAGAACCTACGAACTGTCCGACTTCCTGGTCTCGGTGCTGGGGGTGACCCGGACCGGCGCCCGCTTCCCGGAGGCCGTCACCTACCACGACTCCTGTCACCAGCTTCGGGAATTGGGGATCGGCCGGCAGCCGCGGCTCCTGATCCAGGGCGTCGAAGGAGTCCGCTTCCTGGAAATGCCCAACGCCGCCCGGTGTTGCGGGTTCGGCGGGACCTTCTCGGTCAAGTTCGCCGACGTTTCCGCGGCCATCGGAGAGGACAAGGTGGAGACGATTCACCAGTCGGGGGCCCGCTACGTGGTGGCCAACGACGTCAGTTGCCTGATGCACATCGGCGGACTGCTCCAGCGCCGGGGGTCCCAGGTCCGGACCCTGCACCTGGCCGAGCTGTTGGCCAAGTTCGAGGAATAGTTGGATGCAGCTCAGGATCCGGCCCAACACCTCGGCGGTGTTGTCCGACGCCACCCTCCAGGCCAACCTGAAACCGGCACTGGAAAAGTCGCTCCTGTCCCGGGACCGCGCCGTCGCGGAGGTCTCCAACTGGGAGGAGCTCCGTCAGCATGCCCACGACGTCAAGGCTCATACCCTCTCCCGCCTCGACCACTATCTGCAGGAGCTGGAGCGGAAGGTCATGGCTCAGGGCGGCAAGGTGGTCTGGGCCGACACCGGAGCCGAGGCGCTGGAGTTCATCGTGGGTCTGCTCCAGGAGCGCGAGATCAAGAAGGTGGCCAAGAGCAAGACCATGCTGGGAGAGGAGATCCATCTCAACGAAGAGTTGGAGAAGGCCCAGTTCGACCCGGTGGAGACGGACCTGGGCGAGTACATCATCCAGCTCTCCCGGGAGACGCCCTTTCACATCGTGACTCCGGCCCTGCACAAGTCGAAGGAGGAAGTGGTCGAGCTCTTCGGCCGCGAGTTGGAAATGCCTCCCACCGACGACGTGGAGGCGATCACAGCCACGGCGAGAGCCGTCCTGAGACGCCATTTCCTGACGGCCGGCGCAGGGATCACCGGCGTGAATTTCGGCGTCGCCGAAACCGGAACGCTGGTGGTGGTGGAAAACGAAGGGAACGTTCGCCTCTGCGCCTCCCTGCCGGAGGTGCACATCGCCATCATGGGGATCGAGAAGGTGATTCCCCGGGCCCGCGACCTGGCGGTGTTCCTGAAGCTCCTCTCCCGGAGCGCCACCGGGCAAAAGAGCACCAGCTACGTCAATTTCATCAACGGCCCCCGCCGGGAGGGAGAGTGGGACGGCCCGCGGGAATTCTACCTGGTGCTGGTGGACAACGGCCGGAGCCGGATTCTGGCCGACCCGGAATTGAGGCAGACGCTGGCCTGCATCCGTTGCGGCGCCTGCCTTAACGTCTGCCCCGTGTACCAGCGGATCGGCGGACACGCTTACGGGTCCACGTATCAGGGGCCGATCGGCGCCATTTTGACTCCCCAACTGACCTCGGCGGAGGAGGCGCCCGAACATCCCTTCGCATCCTCGCTCTGCGGCGCCTGCTACGAGACCTGTCCGGTCAAGATCGAGATTCCGCACATCCTGCTGAAGCTGCGGGAACGGGTCCAGCGGAGCCGGCAGCGCCTGGCCCGGCATCTGCCGCTGGAGGCCTGGGCCATGCAGTTCTGGGCCTGGGCCATGAGCTCTCCCGGCCGGTATGGATTCCTGGGCAAGCTGGTGCGCCGGGTGCAGCCCTACTTCGTGCGCGAGGGGCGAATGCGGGTGCCGATGCCCCCTTTCAGCGGGTGGGACCGGTACCGGGATCTGCCGCCGCTTCCTGAAAAGAGTTTCCGGGAGCAGTTCCATGCGCTCGACAAGGAGGAGAAGTGAGCCGCCCGCGGATCCTGCAGAAGGTTCGTTCGGCCTGCGGCGCCGGCGCGCCGGTTCCGTTGCCGGCCGGATATCCCGAGGCCCCCAGGTTCCAGGATCCGGTGGAGGTCTTCCGCCGGGAATTGGAGGCGGTCGGAGGCGTGTTTCTGGATGCCCGGAACCGGAGCCCGGCGGAGGTGCTCTCCCAGGTCCTGGAGCAGACGGGGCATACCGAGGTCTTCTGGGAAGAAGAGAAGATCTTCATCAAGCACGGCTTGCCCTACAGGCTGCGCCTGCCTGAGTCATTCTCCACCCCCAACCTGGTCTTCAGCTACCACTACCAGGGACGGGTCCGGCTCCCCATCACGCTGGCGGCCCACTCCATCGAGCTGGACCGGTTGGCCGCGATTCCCGTCTCCGCCTCCAGTGCCGCATTCGGCATCGCCGAGACCGGAACCGTCGTGCAGACGGTCGGGCCTGGCCGCGGACGGCTGCTCAACGTTCTTCCAGAGACCCACATCGTGTTTCTGGCGCATGGGGACCTTCTCTCCAACATGGATCAGCTCTTCGAAAGGATTCGGCCCGGAGAGAAGGGAAGCGCGCTCACCCTGGTCACGGGGCCGAGCCGGACCGCGGACATCGGAAAAGTGCTGGTCAAGGGGATGCACGGTCCCCGAAGGTGGTTCGTGATCCTGACGGAGGGTGGCGGATGAGCCGGAGTGGCGAGAAGATGGCTGCGGGCCGGCACACCATCGTCAAGCGGCTGCACTTTTGCTACGGACACCGGCTGTTGGATTACGACGGCAAGTGCGCCCACGCCCATGGACACAATGGAGTCCTGGAAATCGAGCTCTCCAGCCGCGAGTTGGACCATCGGGGCATGGTCTACGACTTCGGAGACGTGAAGAAAGAAGTCGCGCGCTTCATCGACGGGCAGTTGGATCATCGGATGCTTCTGCGGGAGGACGATCCCCTCATCGAAGCGTTGCGCAAGGTGGGGGAGAGCCCCTTCGTGATGAAGGCGAATCCCACCGCCGAGAACATCGCCAAGCTCATTTTCCACGAAGCCCGGGCGAGCCGCCTGCCGGTGAAGGCGGTTCGGCTCTGGGAAACGCATGACGCCTACGCCGAGTATCGCGGGGATGACTGATCGAACCGCTGTCCTGGTGAGCGGCGGACTGGACAGTTGCGTGATGCTGGTCATGCTGACCCGGCCGGCTCAATGGGTCAGTCCCGTCTACGTCAAATGCGGCCTGGTCTGGGAAAGCGAGGAGCTGGCGCGTCTGGACGCTTTCCTGCAAGCCGTGGCTCATCCTCGAATCGACCCGGTTCAGGTTCTGGATCTGCCCATGAGCGACGTCTACGGCGGGTTGTGGCACAGCTCCGGCGCCGGGATTCCCGGCTACCATGAGCCGGACGAGCGGTGGGAGATTCCGGGGAGGAACCTGGTTCTCCTGGTCAAGGCGGCGGTGTGGTGCCGCCTCAACTCCGTGGGCAGGATTGCTCTGGGTATTCTGGGCACCAATCCCTTCTCCGACGCCACACCCGAGTTCTTCGAGGGCCTGGAACGCACGCTGAGCCGCGGCCTGGATTTTCCGCTGCGTCTCCTGCGGCCCCTCGCGGGCATGTCCAAAGCCGAAGTGATCCGGTTGGGCCGGGATCTGCCGCTGGAGTTGACTCTCAGTTGCGCCGAGTCGCGGGGCGGAGTGCACTGCGGCGTCTGCGGGAAGTGCAAGGAACGCATCGACGCCTTTGCCGAATCAGGGGTGCCCGATCCTACGGCCTACGCCGCTCCCCCGCCGGCTTGAAACCGGCGGATTCAGCCGCCCGTAACGACCCGCGCTTCTCCCGCTAGAATCTTCCGCTTCGCCGTTCCCTGGAGGGCATGATTTCCAGGCAGGTGGTCCACCATCCCGTCCGGGCGGTCTCCACGAATTCCTCCGGCAGCCCTTCGTCGCGCATCTCCCGGGCCAGCCGCCGGTGATCGTATCGGAGCGGCCGGAATTCGTGCCGAAAACCGTGGCCGTCGAATTCCAGGACGGTGTACCAGACGTTGGTGCGTCCGTCGTTCTCGGGGCGGCCGATGACCCCGACGTTGAAGAAATGCTTGCGGCCGGGCAACTCCCGGTGCCACTTCAATCCCGTATGGGTGCAGCAGAGGACATCCGCTCCGGCGCTGTCCAGAAAACCGGAGAGCAGATGGTCGGGCGACGTGCTGTCCCACAGGAACTCGTTGATCTGGCGGGGCGATCCGTGGCAGAGGCGGACCTTCAGCGGGCCCAGTCCGAAGGAGAGGCTGGACGGGAGCGTTCCCAGCCACTTCTTGTTCTCCCGGGAGGTGTTCCGGAAAGTGTAGTCGTAGCTGATGCGGGCGAAATGGTTGTCGGAGGGGTCGGTGTAGCCGCAGCCGCAGTCCTCATTGCCCTGCGCCAGCGACACGTCGTAGTTTCCCGCGATGCTCTGGATCCCGCCGGACCGCAGAAGCGGAAAGGACCGGTCCGGATGGGGTCCGAAGGCCCCCATGTCGCCCAGGCAGAAGATGGCGTCGACGCGGGACGCGCGGCATTCCCGCATCAGTTCGCCGAGCGCCAGGTAGTTGTTGTAGACGCCTCCGAAGAGGGCGACCCTACGATAGTTCTTGTTCATAAGGAGCGATTTCCAATCGCCCATTCTTCCGCCGCCGCTTTGCGCCGCGGGAGTTCGGCGGTTAGAAACCGCCTCATCAGAAGTTCTTGCAGGTCATGCCGGTGACGTAGCACGTTTGGCAGGAAGAATGATAAAGGGAACAGTCCCGGAGGCCTCCCTCCAGGTCATCCGCCAATCGGGCCTCCGGCTCGCCCACCAGGATGGGGCAGGCATAGACTCCGTCGTGAGCCACGATTCGCGAAGAGGAGCATTGCAGTGTGTCCGGGTCCAGTTCGCGAAGCATCTCCGGCGTCACGGGGCGTTGCTCGGCGGGCGCCGGCAGCATTCCCATTTCGAAGATGGGGATGACCTTGATCCGGGGCCGGTCGACGCCGACGGACCGGAGCAGCTTCACGTAGCGGCCGTGAAGGTCTCGCTCTTCCCCCTGCGGGCTCAGGTAGTCCCTCATCTCGGTGACCGTGAGGATGGGGAGGAATTGGCGGTCATAAAGCAGCTTGTACGCTTCCAGAGCCTTGCGAAACGTCCCCTTGCCGCGAATGGCGTCGTTTCGCGTCTCTTCGTAGTCGTCGATGCTGATGCGGATCTCGAGGGAGAAACGGGAGCCGTCGGCGATCCGGCGCAGGCGGTCCGCTTTCGCCTCGTCAATAAGGACGCCGTTGGTCAGCACGGAGACCGGGAAATCCTGGAGTGCCGATTCGAGTATGGCCAGGAAGGACCGGTGAATGAAGGGCTCGCCGCCGGTGAAGTAGACCTCCTTCACCCCCATTCTCCGCGCGTCGTCCAGGTAGCGGAAGATGCGGGGAGCTTCCATCAACTCCAGCGTGTGGTTGTCCGGGGAACAACTGATGAAGCAGTGGCTGCAGCGCAGGTTGCAGAGCGTCCCCGCGACCTGGAACCAGAGCGTGTCCAGGTGCCGCAGCGGCAGTGAGGGGGGCGCCTCCTCCATGTTTCTCATGTTAACAGCTTTTGTTAACAGCCCGTGAAGGGAGTCGTCGCGGAAGGCGGCCGGGCTTGAGGCTTCCGGCAGGCGTTCCAGCGGGACCGTTACGCCGGCTTCCGGGTCGGGATCAACTGCTCCACGGAACGGAAGATGCGTTGGGTCGCCTCCTGGTAGTCCGCCGGCTCCGGCAGGAAGGGCTTGCCGAACGTGATCTCCACCGGGTGGAGGCGGATCCGGTTCGAGCCGCGGCGCCAGGCTTCGTAAGTCCCCGCGATTCCCACCGGGACGACGGGCACCTTGAGTTCCGTGGAAAGGATGGCGGGTCCTTTCCGGAACGGCTTCAGCCGGCCGTCGATGGAGCGGGTGCCCTCGGGGAAGACACACAGGACCTTCCCCTTCTTGAGCCCCTCGGCTCCCAGGCGCAGGGCCTGGCGGAGATAGCGGTCCGAGTCCACCGGAACCACCTTGAGGAACCGGCCCACCAACGACGTGAACCGGCCGACGAAATAGTCGCTGTACCCCAGAAAGAAGAGGCGCCGGGTCAGACGGTAGGGAAGGACTGCCGCCACCAGAAACGCGTCCAGGTAGCTGAGGTGGTTGGGACAGAGCATGAACGGATACTCGCGGGGCAGGTTCTCGGTGCCGCGGGTCTTGACGCGGAAGAGGACCCGCGCCAGCGTATGGACCGTCTTGGCCGTGGCGTAGAAGGCCAGGTCCGACAGACGCCCTTGGCCCAGCGTCTTGCGCATGAGGACCGCATCCTGTCCTTCCAGGGGGTTCGCCAGGATCTCTCCCCAGGAGAGCCAGGAACTCCCTTCCGATTCGGTGGCGGGCGATTCGGCTCCTTCCACGGCCCGGACCAGATCGTCGACGGTGAGAATTTCGGCCGCCGCCTCGTCGGAGATTCGGACCCCGAAAGTGTCCTGCAGGCTCGAAACGAACTCCACCCGTTCCAGCGAATCGAAACGGAGGTCCAGCTCCAGGTTCATCTCCCGGTGGATGATCGGCGCCTTGCGGGTCCGGCGAAGCAGCTCGAAGATTCGTTCTTCGGTAGGACTCGCGGGCGCGCTGGCAGCTTCGAAACGGGCGGGAGGCTCGTCCGCAGCGCTGGCCTCCACCTCCTGTTGAAGAACGAAGCGCTTGATCTTGCGGGTCGTGGTGCGGGGAAGCGGCTCGGTCCGAATGGCGAAACTGTGGACCCGCTTGTAGGCGGGCAACTCCTGGGAGATGCCCTCCAGCAGGTAGTGGATCATCTCCTGCGAATTGACCACCTGGTTGCTGCGCAGCACGTCGAAATCGGGAACGATGACGGCGTGGAGCCGTTCCTGAACCTCTCCGTCGGGCGTCTGGACGCCCAGCACGCACATCTCCTTGATGTAGGGACAGTGGCTCTGATAGTGATGCTCCACCTCTTCGGGGAAGACGTTCTTTCCCGATGGCAAAACGATCATCTCCTTGTCCCGCCCGGTGATATAGAGGCTCCCGGATTCGGACACGTAGCCCAGGTCGCCGCTGTCGAGCCAGCCGTCCCGAAAGGTCTTCTCCGTCTCTTCGGGGTTTTTCCAGTACCCCTGCATGATGTTCTCGCCCCGCATCAGGACGCGTCCGATCCCGTCCGAGTCGGGGTCCTGAATACGGATCCGGACATGAGGCAGAGGCATTCCCACCGAGCCCAGCTCCCGCGTCGAAGGCGGGTTCAGCGTGGCGAGGGCCGCCGTCTCGGTCATCCCGTAGGCCTGGATGATGGTGAATCCCAGATCCCGCAACGACAGGGCCACCTTCTCGTCGAACCGGGCCCCCCCGACGCCGAAATAGCGGAACTGGAGGCCGAACTTGCTGTGCAGTGGCCGAAACAGGGTGCGTCCCGGATTGAACCCGAGCTGTCGATTGCAGAGTCGGGAAAAGGCCAGGAGGCAACGGAAAACGAGTCTGCGCACCAGCGGTTGTTTCTCGATCTCCTGGAGGATGCGCCGGTGGAGCAGGTAGTAGAACTGGGGAACGCAGACGAAGATGGTGACCAACTCCTCGCGAAATGCACGCAGCACCCGCTGGGCTTCCAGGGTGTCCAGATAGGTCACTCTCGCCCCCGCGTAGAGAGGAATGATGAAATTGGCCATGAGCGCCAGCACGTGGTAGAGCGGGAGAACCGAAAGGATATGATCCTGAGAGGAGACCTGGATCATCTTCAGGAGCTCGCCCATGTTCCGGTACACGTTCCGGCGGCTCAGGACCACCCCCTTGGGATTGCCGGTGGTGCCGCTCGTGTAGAGGATCAGGAAAGGCTCGTCCGTCCCCCGTTCGACCAGAGGCATGGAAGCGTTCCCGTCGAATTCTTCCAACACCTGGTCCCACTGATTCTCCGCCTCGGGGACGTCGCCTACCGCCAGGACGGGAAGCGTGCACCCCAGGTGTTTCCAGATCGACTCGAGCCGCGGATGGAAGCGTTCCGAGCAGATCACGAACTGGCAACCGGCGTGCTCCAGGAGATAGGCCAGGGTCTCGTCCGTGTGCAGGACGTCGAAGGGCGCCATCACTGCGCCGGTGCTCTGTGCCGCCAGGAAAGCGATTCCCCACCGGGGATGGTTCTCCATGAGGATGGCCACCGTGTCCCCCTCCCGGACGCCGTGGTCTTGCAGGAAAAGGGCGATGGAGGAAACTTCCCGCCCGATCCGGCGGTAGGTGAAGACTTCCCGCCCGTCGTCATTGATGCCCTGCAGGGCCATCTGGTCGGGGATGGCTTCCAGGTGGCGCTCTAGCTGGCGAAAGAAGTGGAGATCCATGAGCTTGCGGACGGGTTATCGTAGCATGGACCGGTTTGGAGGGCGACTATCGATCATCCATGCCTCCACTTCCCATGCGACATGGGAGTTTGGCGGCTGAAAAGCCGTGCCCGCTTGCCGCCGTTTCTCAATCTTGCACTTCCCGTTTCCAGAGGAATTCGTCGGATGCCAACATCTGGGGATGTTCTTCGTGCCTCAACCCACCTTGCGATTCGTCGACCCTTGGTCCCAACGGCTTCTGGCGGCGTTTGGGGTGAGGATCGGAATGGGGAACACTGACGCTAAGGCCAGCAGGTCTCCGTCACCGGTGACCAAGGCGTCGGCATGTCCCTGCAGCGCCAGATCGAGGAAAGGGCGGTCAAACGGGTCGCGGCATTTCGGCACGGCGGATGAGTGCGAAACGATCACCGATTCGCACCAGGGAAGGTAATCGGCCAGCAGGTCTGCTTTCTCGTCGGCGTTCAGTTGGAACTTCGGATAGGAAAGCACGCGGATCAGTTCCATAGTCGTCTCTCGACTGGCGAGCGGGAGGATGCCTCCCGAATGCCACGCGCGACGCATCCAGGAGACCGATCCGGCGGGAAACAACAGAACGGAGACCAGGACGTTGGTGTCGAGCACCAGCCGCGGAACAATCATTTGCCGCGCCGAGCCCACGCCACCGCGTCGGCGACATCTGCCTTTGAGATGTTGAGTTCAGCCAGTTTGGCGCGCACGGCGCCGGCGCGAGTCAGACGGACGGGCGTGAGCACGATGCGGCCGTTTTCATTGGTCACATCGAAATACTCGGAGCCTTGGAAGTCGGCGATCACCGCCTTGGGCAACGTAAGTTGGTTCTTGGATGTCAGTTTGGCCAGCATCGGGCGACCTCCTGTGGCGAAGGTAAGGGATCAAGGAATCATTTTATCCTATTTTTTCATCTGAAAGGGCAGTTTCATGCCGTCGGGCGTCATCCTCTCTTCCAGCCGTACACGCGGGCTTGTTGACGATCCTTCGCCGGGTCGGCCGCCGGAAACGAATGTCAGGGGTGACCAGTTACAATCCGTTCCCGAGAAGGGCGTCCCTTGTCCCACCGAGATTCATCAGCCTCTCTCCAATCAACTCGGCAGCGCCCTTCTCAGCTCCTGCCGGGATAAAGCACCACGGTGAAATCGAAGCGGTCCAGAACTCCATGGACCTTTTCCAACGTCCGGAGCGGGTCCGCCGGAGCCGGCGCTTGATCTACGGCTCTTCGCACCAGACCGGAGTTGGTGGTGAGCCGCCGTGCGGCCAAGTCGACTTCCACCCAGTGGGTTGCCCGGCGCCGGGGCGGGCCGGCGCCGATCTGTAACGTATAGCCCAGCAACTTCAAGACCGCCGTGGCCGGATCGGAAGCTTCCAGGACGTCGTCCAGGTAGCGGAGCAGATCCACTGCCAGCCAGCCGTTCCGGGGAAATGTCAGCGTGTACCAGGTCTCTTCCAGCCTGAAGCCGAGGGAACCGGTGTCTCTTGGGTCCACCCCGCCAGTGTAGTGACCCGTCCAGCTTCCGGGAAGGCATTGAGAGCTTCTCCGGCTCCCGGATTCCCTTTCCACGATTCACGTCTTGAATCTGCTTAGGCAGTTGGTACAATGGCGACGATTTTTGGAGGCGTGACGCATGATATTGGCGGTGACAATCTGGCTCATCACGATAGTTTCCACGGTGCTGATGGTCGGCAAGTACTGGTGGTTCCCCGAAGTGGCGTCGGCGCATGGCGGCGACCTGGACCGGCAGTTCATGGTGACTCTGGTGGTGACCGGAGTCGTCTTCATCCTGGCCCAAGTGGGGCTCGGCTACGCCATTGCGCGCTATCGGGACGGGGCGGGAAGGGTCGCCAACTACACCCACGGGAACGAAAAGCTCGAGGTGATCTGGGTCGTGGCCACCACCGTGGTCTTTTTCGCCATGGTGATTCCGGGCCAGAGCATCTGGGCCGACCTCTATCTCTCCGAAGCCCCCGAGGACGCCGTCCGCATCGAGGTGACCGGGCAACAGTTTGCCTGGAACATACGATATCCCGGCCCCGACGGTGAGTTCGGGAGGGTGGCTCCGGACCTCATCGATGACGAAGGGGGCAATCCGCTGGGATTGGACCTGTCCGATACGGCCGCCCAGGACGACCTGGTGGTTCCCATCATGGCGGTCCCGCTGGGCAAGCCGATCGAGCTGCTCCTGCGCTCCAAGGACGTGACTCACGCCTTTTCGGTGCGGGAGTTGCGGGTCAAGCAGGACCTGGTCCCGGGACTGCTCATCCCCGTCCAGTTCACGGCCACCCGGACCGGCCGATGGGAGATCGCCTGCGCCGAGCTGTGCGGGCTGCAGCATTACAACATGCGGAGTTTTCTGGAGGTGCTTCCGGAGGAGGACTTCGCCCAGTGGCTGAAGGATCAGGCTGAAGAATAGGGTTTTCGGAAACGCAGGGAGTGTGACCGATATGGCAGAAGAGGTTCAGACGCACGCCGCTCATCACGAAGCGCCGTCAGGCTGGGTTCGAAAGTATGTCTTCAGCATCGACCACAAGGTGATCGGGATCCAGTACTACCTGCTGGCTCTGTTCTCGGTTCTGGTGGGAGTGGGCCTGTCGGTGCTGATTCGCTTGAATCTGGCGTGGCCGGGCACCGAGATTTCCATTCTGGGCACCCTCTTTCCGGAGGGGGCGCCGGGCGGAATCATGACGCCGGAGTTCTACTTGGCCATGCTCACCATGCATGGGACCATCATGGTCTTCTTCGTTCTGACCACGGCGCCTCAGGGGGGATTCGGGAACTATTTCCTGCCCATCCAGATCGGTGCCGACGACATGGCCTTTCCCGTATTGAACATGCTCTCGTTCTGGGTCACTTTCCTGGCCCTGGCCGTTCTCATGGCTGCTTTCTTTGTGGAGGGAGGGGCCCCCATCTCGGGATGGACGGCCTATCCTCCGCTGAGCGCGCTGGGGGAGATTGCCGGACCGGGGCTGGGAACGGGACAGAGCCTGTGGGTGGTGAGCATCGCCCTGTTCTGCGTGGCCTCGCTGCTGGGCGCACTGAACTTCATCACCACCACCATCGACATGCGGGCCAAGGGCATGACCATGATGCGTCTGCCGTTGACGGTCTGGGGCTGGTTCGTCACCGCCATCCTGGGTTTGCTGGCCTTTGGCGTCCTGCTGGCCGCAGGGGTTCTCCTGCTCCTGGACCGTTGGGCCGGGACCAGTTTCTTCATTCCCGGCGGACTGGTGGTAAGTGACCAGGCCATCGATCACACGGGCGGGTCGCCGCTGCTCTGGCAGCATCTGTTCTGGTTCTTCGGACATCCGGAAGTCTACATCGCCATCCTTCCGGGAATGGGCGCCGTCTCGCACATCCTGGCCACTTTCGCCCGCAAACCGGTGTTCGGCTACAAGGCCATGGCCTTCGCCATCATCGGCATCGGCGCGGTCAGCTTCATCGTCTGGGGCCACCACATGTTCCTGAGCGGGATGAGCCCCTACACCGCCATCGTCTTCTCGCTGACCACCACGGCTGTGGCCGTGCCCTCGGCCATCAAGACGTTCAATTGGCTGGGCACCCTCTGGGGAGGGCGGATCCAATTGACGACCGCCATGCTCTATGCCCTGGGTTTCGTTTCCCTGTTCGTGAGCGGAGGCGTGACCGGTCTCTTCCTGAACCAGCCCGCGGTGGACGTCTATCTCCACGACACCTACTTCGTGGTGGGTCATTTCCACATGATCATGGGAGTGGCCGCCATCTTCGGCATCTTCGCCGCCACCTACTACTGGTTCTCCAAGATGTTCGGGCGCCACCTCAACGAGTTCTGGGGCAAGGTCCACTTCTGGATCACCTTCGTCGGGGTCTACTGCATCTTCATGCCCATGCACAACCTGGGGATCGGGGGGCAACCACGCAGATACGCCGAACTGACCGCCTTCGACTTTCTACAGCCACTGGTTTCGTTGCAGCAGTTCATCTCGGTGGCCGCCTTCATCACGGCTGCCGCCCAGATCATCTTCGTGGCCAATTTCCTCTACAGCCTTTTCAAGGGCCGGGTAGCGGAAATGAACCCCTGGCGGGCAACCACCATCGAGTGGGAAGTTCCGTCTCCTCCGCCCCATGACAACTTCGCCGGCAAGTTTCCGGTAGTGCATCGCGGCCCCTACGAGTACAGCGTCCCGGGCGCCGAGGAAGACTTCGTCCCACAAACCGCACCCGACGCGCGCGGGTCCACCGGCTAAAAGATGGCAATCGTCGCACCACCTCCCACTTCCAAGACCGGCGGCCGCGAGTTGGGCTCCGAGGGTCCGGTTCTGCCCGGAGCGCCGGCCTTGCCCACGGGACCCGGCGGCTGGGGCGATTCCTGGGGAGAACGTCCGGGAGTCCCCGAGCGTCGCTACTACACCGGGATGCTGGTGCTCATGGCGGGCGTGACCATGCTGTTCGCCGCCTTCACCAGCGCCTACATCGTGCGCAAGGGAATCTCGGACGATTGGCTTCCAACCGCCATTCCCGCCCTGGTCTGGGTGAACACGGCTCTGCTGCTGGCCAGCAGCCTCACGCTGGAAAGGGCCCGGCGAGTCTACGGCGACACGGCCGCCGTGGCCCGATGGTGGCTGGCGACCACAAGCCTCGGCGTTGTCTTTTTGCTGGGGCAGCTCGTGGTCTGGCAGCAACTGGCGGGTGCCGGCATCTATCTGCGAACCAATCCCAGCAGCGCCTTCTTCTACATCTTGACCGGCGCCCACGGCGTCCATCTTCTGGGCGGTGTGGCGGCGTTGGTCCATTGGTCCCGGAGACTATTGCAGGATCGCCCGCCGACCCGCACGGTTCTCAACGTCACGGCCATCTACTGGCATTTTCTGGATGGGCTCTGGGTCTATCTTCTGTTGTTCATTTTGTTCTGGAGGTAATGGATGGCTCAGCAGGCACACGACGCGAGCATTTCCGATTGGGCGGGAGGAAAATCTCCCTTCGCCATCGGCTCCAAGAAGCTGGGGATGTGGCTTTTCATCCTCTCCGACACCTTGACCTTCACGGCGTTGCTGGTGGCCTACACTTACGTCCGAGTCGCGAACGAAGGCTGGCCCCGGCCCTTCGATACATCCAGCATCGCGCTGGCTTCGGTCATGACCTTCTGCCTGCTCTCCAGTTCGCTGACCATGGTCCTGGCCGTCGCCGCCGCTCATCGGGGCGACCGGTCGACTGCGGCGAAATGGATCTGGGCCACCATTGCGGGAGGGCTGGCCTTTATCGTGCTCCATGGCTACGAATGGATGCAGTTGATCGAACATGGCGTCACTCCGTTCAACAACCCATGGGGTGTTCCGCTGTTCGGCGCCACCTTCTTCACGTTGACCGGGCTCCACATGACACACGTGACCGCCGGCGTCATCTATCTGGGGATCGTGGCATGGGGTTTCAAGGGTGGCCGTTTCGACTCCGAGGACGTGGAGGTGAGCGGGCTCTACTGGCATTTCGTGGACTTGGTGTGGATGTTCATATTCCCCTTGGTCTACCTGTTGTCCAACGTAATCTGAGATCCGGAGAAAGGTGAGTCCATGAGTGACGAACATTCCCACAATCGGCTCTATCTGACGGTCTGGGTGGTGCTCCTGGTGGTGACCGTCGTGGAGGTGGTGCTGGCGTACGTCAACCTCTCGGTCATGCTCATGTTGTCTACGCTGGTGATCCTTTCCTTCTTCAAGGCGGGTCTCATCGTGGCCTACTTCATGCACCTGCGTTTCGAGCGGTTCAGCCTCTTCGTGACCTTGATCCCCATGTTGCTGATCTGCGTCATTCTGATGTTCGGGTTTCCGCTTCCGGACGCCCCCCGGGTACTGGAGTTGAAGCCGTAGTGAACGGACGCCGGGAGGGAACAGTCCGGTTCTTGGGCCGAGCGGCGGTGAGCTTGGTGGGCCTCCAACTGTTTGGCGGGACGGGGACGGGGCTGATGGCCCAAGGTTGCGCCATGTGCAAGAGTTCGGCCCAGGTGCTGGGTCAGTTCTCGACGTTGAATGCCGGGATCCTGGTGCTCGGAGTGCCGCCCGTGATGATCCTGGCCCTGTTTCTTTACCTGGCCTTTCGTCAACGGCCCTGACGCCCGCCAAACGCTCCCGCCGACAGGCATGGGCGCTTGGCTGAGACCGCGCCGCGGCGCCCTTGACAAGGTCCGGCGGAAGGTGTTTTAACAGTTCGGGAACTGTTCAGGAGAGTGGCCCCGAACAGGGTCGAATCATTGTTCTGAAAACTGCGGGTTTTATTGAGAATGCCTGTACGAAAAGTGAGTCGGGCGAATACGGATGAAAAGAGCGAGAGGCGCCTGATCCGGCGGCGCAAGTTCGCCTTTGCCAGCATATTCGCCTTTTTGACCGCCAACTTCTTCATGACTTTGCGCTTCTTCTTTCCGCGCACCCTGTTTGAGCCGAAGACCTCCTTCAAGGTGGGCTATCCCACCGATTTCGGCTTCGGCGTGGACACGCGGTTTCAGCAGAAATACCGCATCTGGGTGGTGCGCAACGCCGAGGGCATCTTCGTCATTTCCGCTATCTGCACTCATCTGGGCTGTACTCCGGACTGGGTCGAGAGCGAGCAGAAATTCAAATGCCCCTGTCACGGCAGTGGTTATGACAGCGAAGGCAGGAACTTCGAAGGTCCGGCCCCGCGCCCCATGGACCGGGCACACGTGGAATTGGCCCCGGATGGACAGATCCTGGTGGACGTGAGCCGGATCTACAAGTGTCCGCCGGGAGCGCCGTGCGAGTTCCGGGAAGACGGGTCGTATCTGCCGGTCTGATCCCGGTTTCAGAGTCAGTCGAGCCGTTGGAGATCTGAGCGAGGAAGACCATGGTCCAGAAAAAGCGGGGAGATGTGGAGCCGCCCCCCCCTCCGGGAAAGCTCAAGTCGCTCCTCAACAAAGTCCAGACCGTCCTGGATCCCTACATTGGAACTTTCGTCGACAAAGGGAAGGATGATGTCAAGGCAATCCGGCAGTACAAGGGGAGTCAGCTCTGGAAGTCGGTCTTTCGTCACAAGCTGGACGACACCCCCCGCAACCGTTCGCTGGCGGTTCTGACCAACGTTTTTCTGCACCTGCATCCTGCCAAGATCAACCGGGACGCCGTCCGCTTCCGGTTCACCTGGGGCATGGGCGGACTCTCTTTCTACCTCTTCCTGGTCCTGACCATCACCGGCATCTTCCTCATGTTCTACTACCATCCCACCAAGGGCCAGGCATACGCGGACATCATGTTCCTGCACAACGACGTCCCCTTCGGCGGCTTGCTGCGGAACATGCATCGCTGGGCCGCCCACTTGATGATCCTGACGGTGTGGCTCCACATGTTTCGGGTATTTTTGACCGGCTCGTACAAGTCGCCGCGGGAGTTCAACTGGACCGTCGGCGTGATCTGCCTGGTATTGACCCTGCTCCTCTCCTTCACCGGCTACCTGTTGCCGGACGACCAGTTGGGTTTCTGGGCGGTCACGGTGGGGACCAACATGGCCCGCGCCACGCCACTGCTGGGGCACGAAGGCCCCTTCGGCCCCGAGTTGGGGATTACCGCCTACAACGACGTGAGGTTTGCCTTGCTGGGTGGGTCCATCGTGGACGCCAACGCCCTCTTGCGGGCCTATATCTGGCATTGCATCGCCATCCCCTTCTTGCTGGTGGCATTTTTGGCCGTCCATTTCTGGCGGGTGCGAAAGGACGGAAGCATCTCCGGCCCGGCCCCGGTCATGCTGGAATCGGAGATCAAGCGCGTCAGGAGGAGGTGAGCTCTCCTGCGGGCAGACCCTGTTGCGGGCTGCCGGCCGGGTGATGCGAGGACATTGACATGGATTGGTACCAACTCTGGGAGATCGTCTCCCTGCCCGACAACATTCCCATCGTGGCCATGATCGTGCTGGTCCCCTTCTTCACCTGGTACGCGTTCCGGCAAGCGTTTGCGACCGACCGGTTGATCGTGCAGTTGGAGGCCGACCCCAAGGCGGCCCGCGGCCACTACCGCAAGATCGAGCCGTTTCGGAAAGGTTGGCAGCAGAAGCTCCATGTCTGGCCCTACCTGCTGCGGGTGGAATTGTTGGCCACCGTGATCGTCACCGTGATCCTGATGGTCTGGTCCATCACCCTCAACGCCCCGTTGGAGGCGCCGGCCAATCCCAACCTCACCATGAACCCGTCCAAGGCGCCGTGGTATTTCCTGGGCCTGCAGGAGATGTTGGTCTATTTCGACCCATGGATCGCCGGGGTCCTGATGCCGACCCTCATCATCATCGGGCTGATGGCCATCCCCTACATCGACAAGAATCCTCTGGGGAATGGCTACTACACGTTCCGGCAGAGGAAATTCGCCATCCTGGCCTTCTGTTTCGGTTTTCTGGTTCTGTGGAGCGTCATGATCGTCATCGGGACCTTCATCCGGGGGCCGGGGTGGATGTGGTTCTGGCCCGGGGCCACCTGGGACCACCACCGCCTGGTCTTCGAGACCAACCGGGATCTGCATGAGTTGCTGGGCATCACCCAGCAGCCATACGTTGCCGTCGTGGGCGCCGTCGCCATCGGCGTCTACCTGGTGGTCTTCGGTTTCCTCCTCCACAAGTTGATCCTGTCCACCGAGTTCAATCGGAAGATCTACGCCAGGATGACCCTGATCCAGTACGTCCTTCTCCAGTCCCTGCTCCTGATCATGGTGGCGTTGCCGGTCAAGATCATTCTGCGGCTGGTATTCCGCATAAAAAATATCTGGGTGACCCCATGGTTCAACGTTTGATCGCGCTGCTCCGGCGGCCGTTTTCCCGGCGAGGGTCGCGTAAGCCCTTCTGGGAACGGCCGGTGCCGGAAGAAGATCCCATCGTCAATTCCTCGCTGGCCGTTCCCATGGCGGTGAGTTCCCTGCTGCTGATGGTGACGCTCATCTGGGCGTTCTACGATGAAGGCTGGGGCCTCAGGCCGTGGAGGGCGCACCAGGCCGAGTTCGTTGAGCGCTACTCCACGTTTCTGAGAGGCCTGAAGCCGCAGCAGGGGAGCCAGGAGGAGGAGATCAGGGCTTCCGACGGATATCTGGCGTTGCAGCAGCAGCAACAGGAAGCGGAAGCCGACGTCACTCCCCGGCTGGCGGAGATCACGGCCGAGGAAGGATCCGTCGAAGCCAAGCTCGGCGCCATCGAAAAGACCTTCGCCACGGCCCGGAGCGAGATCCAGGCCACCATCTACCTGATTGAGACCACGTCCGGCTCAGCCAGAAAGGATTACGAAGAAGACCGCGAGGAGTTGGAGCAGAGACGCTACGAGATTCTGCTTCCCGGGGAAGACGCCCCTCAGGAGTTGAGCTACGTCGAGTTGGAGGTCATGTTCAATTCCCTGAAAGACCAGCAGGGACGGGTTCGGGCCCGGAAGGCGGCGGTGCTGCAACGGCCGAGCCAGATCCGGCGAGAGATGCAGACCTACGTGGCGAATCGCATGGAAGGGCTCACGGCCAGCCAGATTCAGGGCCTGATCAATGGACTGGACGACTTTGAGTACGGGATCCACCAGATCCACAATGGAGACATGGGCCTGGTGGACCGGTGCGAGACGTGTCACCTGGGGATCACCGAGCCGGTAACGATCCGCGCCGCCGATATGGGCGGAATGGAACTCTTCGCCAGCCATCCCAGGTCGGAGTTGTTGGATGTTCACGACCCGGAGGTGTACGGTTGCTCCCCCTGCCACAACGGGAACGGAATCGGCACCGTAAGTACTGATACCGGCCACGGACGATACAAGCATTGGCTCTGGCCCCTCTATCCGCCTGAGAACATGGAAGCCGGCTGCCTGCGGTGCCACGGCGACGCCGCCCGGCTGGACATGGCCCCGGTGTTGAGCGCGGGCCGCGAGCAGTTCCGGTGGCGCGGCTGTTGGGGCTGCCATCCCCGGCAGGGCTTCGACCAGGAACGGCTTGCGTTGCTGGTCAACCAAAAAGACGTGACGACCCTGGAAGGCGAAAAAGAGGCCGTCCGGCTCCTGATCGAGCGGACGGTGGGCCAGGCCGACGAAGCCGAAACCAACGAGGAGGCGAATCGCCTCTACGCTGAGGCGGATCGTCTCACACTGCGGGTCGCCGACCTCGACACCCGGGTCGACCGGGAGCGGGACCGGGGCCGGCAGCTTCTCCAAGAGGTCAAGACACCCGGGCCGAATCTCAAGGAGGTCCGGGTCAAGCTGCGCCGCGACTGGTTGCCTGGCTGGATCGAGAATCCCCACAATTTCCGGCCCACCACCAAGATGCCGCGTTTTCGCCTGGAAGAGGATCAGGCCCGGGCGATTGCGGCATTCGTCTGGCAGTCCGGCGTCAATGGAGAGCTGGAGAATCATGCCCAAGGCGATGCGGAACAGGGCAAGGTGCTGTTCGAGACTCGAGGGTGCATGGCCTGTCACGCCATTGGCGAAGGGGACGAGGCGGTCGGAGGGACCTTTGCGGCCAATCTGAGCCGTGTGGGCGACAAGGTGAACTATGACTACCTGGTGCGCTGGATTCGCAATCCGCGAAAACGGACGCTCCCCTACTGTCCGACGCTCAAGCGGGACCTCACTCCCGAGGACTATGCGGCCGCCGGGAAACCGTTCCGTTTCGACCTTCAAAACAATGAATGTCCGCTCTGCGGCGGAACTCTCCAGGTGCAGAATCCCACGGTCATGCCGAACCTGCGTCTGACCGTGCAAGAGAGCCGCGACATTGCAACCTACCTGAAGAGCCAGGCGCCCGGCGCCGAATACGCTGCCGCGGCGTGGCTTGAGGATTCGGAACTGGCGCCCAAGGGACGGGCCATGGTTCGCCACTTCGGCTGTGCCGGCTGCCACGAGATCGCGACCCTGGAGGATGAAGGAAAGATCGGGACCGATCTCACGGAGGAGGGCAGCAAACCGCTGGAGCGCCTCGATTTTGCGTTGCTCACCCAGACCGCCAAGCGGGAGGGTTGGTACAACCACAAGGGATTCTTCGAGCGGAAGCTGGAGAATCCGGCCGTCTACGATCAGGGCAAGCTCAAGGAGCCGCTGGAGCGCCTCCGGATGCCCAATTTCCATCTGGAACCGGAGGAGATCACCCAGCTCACCACCTACCTGTTGGGGAGCGTGACGCCTGAGGACCGGGTTCCGGAGCGTTATCACTACCAGCCGCGGGACCAGAGGAGTCACATCCAAGAGGGCTGGGAAATTATCCTCAAGTACAACTGCATGGGGTGCCACCAGGTGGCGCCGGGTCAGCAGCCCATCGTCAAGAGTCTGCCGCTGTACCAGCAGGATGACTGGCGCGAGCAAGTGCCTCCGCCGTTGGTCGGCGAGGGAGCAAGAGTCGATCCCAACTGGTTGACCCGTTTCCTGAAGAATCCGGCTCTGGACGAGGAGCGGACCAACCGTAACGGAGTTCGGCCCTACCTCCAGATCCGGATGCCCACCTTCACTCTTTCTGACGGAGAAGTGGAGAAGCTGGTCCGTTTCTTCGGGGCGCTGGCGCAGCAGCCGTTGCCCTATCTGCCCAAGGCTCTGGAGCCGCTATCGCAGCGGGAGCTGACCATGGCCCGCCAGCTCTTCACGCACCCGGCGGCGCCCTGCCTGCGCTGTCATGCCACCGGCGACCCGCAGCACGACCGCAATGCGACGGCGCCCAGCTTCGAGCTGGTGAGTGAACGCCTGCAGCCGGACTGGACCCGGCGCTGGATGGTCCATCCGGAGATCATACAGCCGGGGACCTCCATGCCGTCGGGACTGTTCGAGCGTGAAGAGAACCGCTGGATCTTCGCCTTGGCGGATCTCCCCATCATGAAGGACTACGAGAAGGACCACGCCGACCTTGTGCTACGATACATGTTCCAGTTCACGCGACAGGAACAGCGTCGGCTCAGAGGTCGATGATCTACGACGGGCCCGTGACATGAGGCGTCACGGGCCGCAATGCACAGACCGCCCGTTCGGGATAGACAATCTTCCGGGAGAGAAGAACATGGAGAGAGCACAGTTTATTTTCGTTTTGGTGATGGCTGGACTGCTGGCGGCGTCATGCGGCGGCGGCGGCGGCGGCGCGGAGCCCGCAGCCGACGAGGCGCCGGCGCCGGCGGCAGACGCGAAGCCGGCCCCCGACCTGTCCCAGGCCGGTTCGGTGTCTGGCATGGTCAGCTTCGGTGGCGACACGCCGAAAAACGCCCGCCTTCGCATGGATGCCGATCCGGTCTGCGTCAAGGAGCATTCGGGCATTGTCCGCAGTCAGGATGTCCTGATCGGCGATGGCGGCGCTCTGATCAACACCTTCGTCTGGGTCAAGAGCGGACTCGAGCAGTACGGCTTCGACACCCCCTCCGACCCGGTCACGCTGGACCAGAAGGGGTGTATCTACACCCCCCATGTCCTGGGAATCCAGACCCGGCAGAAGCTCCACGTTCTCAACAGCGACGGGACCACCCACAACGTTCATCCCCTTCCCAGGAACAACCGGGAGTGGAACCAGTCGCAGCGGGCCAAGGGCAAGCCGCTGGTCCGGTCGTTTCCCCGGGCCGAGGTCATGATTCCGGTCAAGTGCAACGTGCATCCCTGGATGAAGGCCTACATCGGCGTCGTGCCTCATCCCTACTATGCCGTCACCGGAACCGACGGAGCCTTCTCGATCGAGAACCTTCCGCCCGGCGACTACGTCATCGAGGCCTGGCACGAGAAGTTCGGGGTCCAGGAGCAGCAGGTGACGGTCCAGGCCAGCGAGGCCAAGGAAGTCAGCTTCGAGTTCTCCGGCTGATCCGCATTCAGCGAGGAGCGGCGGCATTGTTGCCGCCGCACGCCCAAGTCACGGTCACGTGACGCGGGACCGGGAGAAAAAGAGTGGGGGGAGACAAGAATGTTCTCCCCCTCCCGACAGGCCGAATCTCACAAGGCAGTTCCAGCGTGGGGCCCCAGAGTCTTCATACAGTCCACAGGTTCGCGGTGGTGACCGCCGCGGCCACCTTCCTCCTTCTGGTGGCGGGGGCCCTGGTCACCAGCAACGACGCCGGCCTTTCGGTCCCGGATTGGCCCCTCTCCCACGGCAGTCTCATGCCCGAGATGGTGGGAGGGGTGTTCTATGAGCATTCCCACCGCCTGATCGCTGCGACGGTGGCGATTCTGACCTTGATTCTGGCCATTTGGTTGGGCCGGGTGGAGAAGCGTCCCCGAGTCCGGCGTCTGGCCTGGATCGCGGTGGCGATGGTCCTGGCCCAGGCCCTGCTGGGCGGCCTCACCGTATTGTTTTTCCTGCCCGTCGCCATTTCGGTCCTCCATGCCTGTCTCGCGCAGTTGTTCTTCTGCGCCGTGGTGGTGATCGCACTGGTCACGTCCTCGAATTGGCGGGGGCGCAGCCTTTCCGCCTTCTGTCCCGGGGAGAACCGGCGCAACGCCATTTTCTGCGCGGTGGCCACGGGCTCCGTCTATCTCCAGTTGATTCTGGGTGCTCTGGTGCGGCACACGGGGACCAGCGAGGGCAGCAAGGGGGTCACTCTGGTGACCCACGCGCTCCTCACCCACATGGCCGGCGCCGTGCTGGCCGGCGGCCTTCTCATCATGGCCGCCGTCAAGGTGTTCAAGAACCCGAGGCTCGGAGCATTCACGGGTGGAGCCTACGCCCTCGTCATTCTGGTGTTGCTTCAGTTGGTATTGGGTGTTGGTGCACTATGGGCCCGCGTCGTGAGAATGGGGGCAACACAACCGTTCCCGTTGGGGGTCTTCCTGACCACCTCGCACCTGGCGCTGGGGGCAATTCTCCTGGTGACGGCCCTGGTGCTCACCTTGCAGCTCTCTTTTTCGAGTGCCGGCGAGCCGGCTGCGAGTGGTCGCTCCGTAGCGGCCGGTTGAAAGGGGCCGCCACTCTTCACGGTGACGGTGTTCGTCCCCGGAGTTGGATCGCATGTTGGCTTATCTGGAGTTGACGAAGCCCCGGGTCACGTTGATGGTGGCCCTGACGGCGTTGGTCAGCTTCTACCTGGCTTCCACCGACATCGATTTCGTTCTTCTGGTCCACACCATCTTGGGGACGACCCTGCTGGCCGCCGGTTGCGCGGTCTCGAACCAGTACCTGGAGCGAGAGGTGGATGCGCGGATGCAGCGGACCCGAAGCCGGCCGCTCCCTTCGGGCCGGATCACGCCGGCAAAGGCGCTGGTATTCGGAGTGGTGCTCACCTTGGGCGGTGGGCTCTATCTGGGAGCGGCGGCGAATTGGCTCACTGGAGGTCTGGGGCTGGCGTCGGCCGCCCTCTACCTTTTCGGCTATACCCCGTTCAAGAAAAAGTCGCCCCTCTGCACCACCATCGGCGCCTTCCCGGGCGCCACTCCCGTGCTCCTGGGCTGGGCGGGCGCCAGAGGGACGTTGGATCCGGGGGCGTGGGTCCTCTTCGCCGTGCTCTTCCTCTGGCAGTACCCTCACTTTCTGGCGATTGCGTGGGTCTATAGAGACGACTATCGGCGAGGGGGATTCCGGATGTTGCCCCAGATGGACCCCGGGGGAAGAAAGACGGCGCGCCAGATCCTGATCTTCATCCTGCTGTTGGTGCCCGTCAGCCTGCTTCCGACCCAGGTGGGGATCAGCAGTACTCTCTATGCGGCGGGCGCCGTCATCCTGGGCGGCGGTCTCCTCTGGTCGGGCCTCCGTGTGAACCGGACCCGTTCCCGCGCCGCGGCTCACACGCTGCTGAAGACCTCCGTGGTCTACCTCCCCCTTCTCATGGTCCTGATGGCGCTGGATCGACTCTGAGGAAGGTACGCCAGTGCGAACGCCAGCCTCCCGGTCCACAGGGTCCGAATCAAACCTCGACGCCGCGTCGGCCTCCTTCGTCGACGTCCGGGATCTCGCCTTCCGTTACGGTGACCGCAAGGCCCTGGACGGGATCAGCTTCTCCCTGGACCGCCGCCGGATCCTGGGGCTGTTGGGTCCCAACGGTTCCGGCAAGACCACCCTGTTCCGGATTCTCTGCACCTTGTTTCAGCCCCACGGCGGAAAGGTCCGGTTGGCGGGTCTGGATCCGGCAACGGACCCGGCCGGGGTCCGCCGGCTGATGGGGATCGTCTTCCAGACCAACAGCCTGGACCAGGAATTGACGGTGGCCGAGAATCTGGTCTGCCAGGGCCGTCTCCATGGGTTGCGCGGGGCTCGTCTCAAGACCAGGATCGAAGAATTGTTGGAGCGTTTCGATCTCGGCGGGAGGCGCAACTCCAGGGTCCGGACTCTCTCCGGCGGGATGCGGCGCCGGACCGAACTGGCCAAGGGCCTGCTGCATCGTCCGCAGATCCTGCTGTTGGATGAACCCACGGCGGGCTTGGATCCTCACATCCGCCAGGAATTCTGGGAACATCTGACCGACCTTCGCGATTCGGCCGGGATCACCATCCTCTTCACGACCCATCTGATGGAAGAGGCGGAAGTCTGCGATCGCCTCGTCATCCTGGACCAGGGCCGGGTCGTGACCGAGGGGAGCCCGGTCGAACTCAAGGACCGGATCGGCGGCGACGTGATCGTCGTGCATGCCCGCAACCCCAAAGGTCTGAAGGCGCGAATTCAGGCGCGATTTCCGGGGCCCGCGTCGGTGGTGAATGGGGCGGTCCGCATGGAGCAACGCCGTGGCCACGAGTTGATCCGGGACCTGATGGAAGAGTTCTCGGGTGAGATCCAGTCGGTCTCCTTGGGCAAGCCGACCCTGGAAGACGTCTTCATCCGGGAGACGGGCCGGGAGTTTCAGGCGTCTGCCGAGGAAATGTCCCGGTAGCGGCCCCGAAAGAAGAGGAGGGGATCGGTCTCGGCGTCACCAAGCCGGGCGGCCTTGACCTCCCCCACCAGGATGACGTGATCTCCTCCGGCGTACTCGTGGACAGTCTCGCACTCGAACCAGGCCATGGAGCCGGTCACCACGGGAACGCCGGTTTCACCCGGGGCATAGGGCCCCTGAGACCGGTCGGTTCCCCGGCTGGCGAAATGGTTCGATACATCCTGCTGGTCTTTGGTCAGGATGTTCACGGCGAAGCGGCGGCTCTCCAAAAAGATGTCCAATCCGGTGAGACCGTAGTCCAGACAGACCAGAACCAGAGGGGGATCCAGGGAAACCGACGTGAACGAATTGACGGTGAGGCCGTAGGGAATACCCTCCCGGTCCTGGGTCGTGACCACCGTCACGCCGGTGGCGAAACAGCCGGCAACTTTGCGAAAAAGATCCGGGGAGATTCCCATGGGCTCTCTCGGGAGCCGAGACTATACCAGTTGGGGCCTTCTCCGGCCAGAGATCGGTCCGGATGGAGTCGAGGTAGAATGAAGGTAGCAAATAAAGTTGGAGAGTGGCAACATAACCGCGTTCGAGGTTGATGCTCAAGGGAAGGATGGGTCATCTGCGGATAGTTCCAGAGATTAGTGGAGTCAGTGCGCTACAAGAGTGGGAGGGATTCGTCCTTGAGATCGGAGAAACAGATTTCGTAGCTCGATTGGTTGACTCGACAGCGGGCCTAGAACAAGAAGAGGAAGAGGCGGTTATTCCTCTGGCCGAACTCTCAGGCGAAGATTTCGCCAAGATGCGCCCAGGGAGCCTTTTTCGCTGGGTGATCGGTTATGAGCGCACCGTGGCGGGGACCAAGAGGCGTGTGTCCCAAATCGTGTTTCGCGACCTTCCTGCAATCACCAAGATGGATTTGAGGGACGGCGAGAAATGGGCACATGAAATCATCCGTTCCCTAAGTCTGTGACGCAAACGGGAAAGTCTCCGGGAAACAACGAATTCTCTCACATACACCGAACGCATACTCGACCGCGAGGATCGGTTCATCAACACGAGTTCCTGTGAACAGAGCCGGTATGGTCAGACGGACCATCAGGGAATCCGGTATCCAGCTTCGGCGGATAATCATGTCACCCGGCTTCGTTCGGCTACGCTGTCCACTCGGTTCGGGCGCTCGATGGAAGATTGAGATGTTCGGATCGACTTGCCACCTTGTAGAATTCGCGGGCCAGTAGTCCATTTGCAACAACTGAGCCGGTGCCTAACACTCGCTGTCCGAGCCCCATATCGTGACACGGTTCGATCATCCGTGGCCGGAATGCGAACTGGGAATGGGGAGAATCTCTGGAGACTCAGCGGAAACTAATGTCGATAGGCGGGTCATTTTTGGGTGATTGTGCCGACTCACGTTTTCATTGACGCAACTACTGGGAATTGCATTAGGCTTGGAAGGTTGTCGGCGCCATTTGTCGGAGGAATGGCACTGTTCCCCCCATTTCTTTTCTTTTCTGACGGACGGGACTGGAGAAAAATGATGGACGACAGCACGAATATCGAGCCACCGAAGATTCTCCCGGAGATCGAAGAGGACACCCGCCGGCTGGAGTTCAACATGGGTTCCGATTACCAGACCGGGGTCCTGCTCCGGACTCTGGCGGCCACCAAACCGGGTGGCCGGCTCCTGGAGTTGGGGACCGGGACGGGACTGGCGACGGCCTGGATCCTCGACGGGATGGATCGGGACTCACGGTTGATCACGGTCGACCTTGACCCGGCCTGCCTGGAGGTGGCGAAACGCTATCTGGGAACGGACGCCCGTGTAGTTTTCCGCCAAGGAGATAGTGCAGACGTCATGGATTCCCTGCGGGGGTCGCGGTTCGACCTGATCTTCGCCGACGCCTGGGCTGGAAAATTCTGGGACTTCCAGAAGGCTGTGGATCTTTTGAACGACGGAGGAATCTACGTCATCGACGACCTGCTGCCGGCTCCAGCGTGGCCTCCCGATCACCCCCCGAAAGTGGACGCGCTACTGGAACGAATACAGAATCACCCGGCGTTGACGTCGTTACGCCTGTCCTGGTCTACGGGGCTGGTGATTGCTGTCAAGAGGTAGGATCGGAGACGATAGCCGGACGCTTGCCGGCAAGCATCCTTCTCAACCGCTCGTTCATTTCGTCCGCCCCGACAAACTCGCCGGCCCGGCGGCGGGACAGGATTTCGCAGAGCGCCATACGATCCAAGTCAGCGACTGCCAAACGCTGTCTCAGGTCTTCAATGCCCTGTTGAATGACCGCACTGACACTGGCGTACCGTCCGGTATCCACCAACGTCTTGGCAAAGGCGTGCTGCTCGTCAGTGAGAGTAATCGAGTGCTTGACCATCAAAGGGTGTCCTCTTGGCGCCACGGTAACCTTGGGTAGCACTGACGTCAATCCGTGACCGTTGAGGACTCCGGGCTGGAATCTTGCCGACTATGCCATGGGCAACACCAGTAAGGCCCTGCAGCCCGGCGTCTGCCTTCGATTGGTCAGGCTGAGGAAGCCGCCGTGGGCTTCGGCGATTTGCCTCGCCAGCACCAAGCCGATGCCGCTTCCCTGGGGCTTGGTGGTGAAGAAGGGAACGAACAGGTTGGCGGTGTCGGCCAGTCCCTTTCCCTCGTCCTCCACCGAGACTTCCAACTGGTCGCCGACCCGCCTCCAGCCGATGCTGGCGCCCCCTCCGGTCTCCGCCGTGGCGTCGACTGCGTTCCGGACCAAATTGATCAGCAACTGCTCCAATTGATCCGGGTCGGCCCGAAACCGAACCGGCTGGCCGTCTCGAATCGTCACCGGCATCCGGGTCTCCAGGCTCACCACCTTGTGAACCGAGTCTTCGATGGAGATCGGGCGTTTTTTCGGGGCCGGCAGCCGGGCGAGCCGGGAATAGGCGCCCATGAACCGGCTCAGCGCTTGGGCCCGCGAGGAGATGACGCTGAGACCTTCCCGCAGGTCCTGCTCGCGATCCGTATTCGAAAGATCTTGCTCCAAGAGGGATTCCAGACTCCCGGCGATGGACTTGATGGGGGTCAGGGAGTTGTTCAATTCATGTCCCAACACGCGGATCAGCCGCCGCCAAGCCTGCCGCTCCTCCTCTCTCAGGGTCTGGTTCAGGTCCGCCAGGACCACCAGATGATGGGGCCGTCCCTCCTCGCGAAACACGGTCCGGCGCATTCCCCAGCGGCCGCTTCCCCCGGGCAACCGGATTCGGAGCGTCCGGACCGGCTCTCCCTCCAGGCATTCCTTCAGGTCCAAGTCCGCGGCTGTCTTCTCCAACGCTTCTTCCCCCGGAATCCCCAGGAGCCTCTGCCCGGCTTGGTTGATGAGGCGCAAGCGCCATCCGTCGTCGAAAGCGAAGACTGCTACATCGATCTCCTTGATCACCTTCTGCAGCAGGGCGGCCGCCTCGACCGCTCCCAGGCGTTGCCGGCGCAGGACCTCGCCCAGAACGTTCAGCTCCGCCGCGAACTCGCCCAGTCCCTTGTCGGGTCCACCTCGGGCCCGGATGGAGAAATCCCCTTCACGAATCGCCGAGACCACGTTGGCGAGGGTCCGAAACTGAAACGTCAACTTCCGGTAAAGCAGGATCAGGCCGCCCGACAGGGTTCCCACAGCCAGCAGCGAGAGGCCGTAGCGCACCCGGGGCTCATGATCGCCGGTCCAGAGCAGGACCAGCAGCGCGGCGCAGGCGGGGAGACCGGCGGCAAGGGAGATCAGGACGATCCGCGCCTGGAATCCGAACCGGTTCATAGCCCGAGTTTTTCCATGCGCCGGTAGAGGGCGGTCCGGCTCAGCCCCAGGCTTCGAGCCGCGTGGCTCACGTTGCCGCCGGCGCGGGCCAGGGCCTTGCCGATCAGGACGCCTTCGGCTTCCTCCAGGGTCATCATCTCCAGCGGATTGGAGAATGGGGAGTCCGCCGGGAGACTCAGGTCCTGGACCGAAATGGAGGAATCCTGGGCGAGCAGGGTGGCGCGTTCCACCACGTGTTTGAGTTCCCGGACGTTTCCCGGCCAGGAGTAGTAAGCCAGGGAGGCCAGTGCCGGTTCGGTGAATCCGTCCAGCCGTTTCCGGTATTTCTGGTTGTATCGGCCCAGAAAGTGGTTGGCCAACAGAAGGATGTCATCGTCCCGGTCCCGGAGCGGCGGCAGATGAATCTCCACCGTGTTGAGACGAAACAGGAGATCCTCCCGGAAACGGCCGCGCTCCACCTCCCGCTTCAGGTCGGCGTTGGTGGCCGACAGCACCCGCACGTCGACGTGCCTTGTTCGGGAGGATCCGACACGTTGCATCTCTCCACTCTCCAGGACGCGGAGCAGGTTGGCCTGTTGGCTCACCGGAATGCTGGTGATCTCGTCTAGCAGCAGCGTCCCCCCGTCGGCCAGTTCGAAGCGGCCGATCCGGTCCGTGCGGGCGTCGGTGAAGGCGCCCTTGACGTGACCGAACATCTCGCTGACGAAGACGCCTTCGGAGAGTCCTCCGAGGTTGACGGCCACCAATGGTTTGGAGGAGCGTGCGGAGACCGAGTGCAACGTCCTCGCCACCACTTCCTTTCCGGTGCCGTGCTCGCCGGTGATCAGGACGTGGGCGTCGGACGGGCCCACCCGGGCGATCAGGTCCAGAATCGGTTGCATGACCGGCGACTGGGTGATCAAGCGGGTGTGTTGCCGGGAGCGGAGGACCCGGTTCTCCTCCTCCAACCGGCGGCCCTGGCGTAACGCCCGCCGGAGTTCGATCTGGCTCTTCAAGACGGTGAGGAGGCGCTCGTTCTCCCAGGGTTTTTGTATGAAGTCCCGGGCGCCGCGCCGCATGGCCTCCACGGCCAGGTCGATGGAGCCCCAGGCGGTCATGACCACGACCCGCAGCGAGCCGTCCAGGACCTGCAGTTGGGTGAGCAGATCCAGTCCCTCCCGGCCCGAGGTGGTGTCCCGGGCATAGTTCATGTCCATCAGGACGACGTCCAGGTCGAGCCGCCGAGCGAACTCCAGGACGCGGGCGGGAGTGTCGGCCGTCGTAACCTCGTAATCCTCGCTCTTCAGCAGTAGCCGAAGAGAATGGAGCACGTCTTCCTGATCATCGGCGATCAGGACACGGGGCTTTTGAGAACGGGTACCAAACATCGACTTCGTTGTCAGATCTGCGGGGAACTATTCATGGCGCAACGCGTCCATGGGTTCCAGCCTGGTGATTCGGTAGGCGGGTACCGCGCAGGCGAACAGAGAGGCCACAACAATCACGAAGGCGGGAATCAGGAAAATCATGGGATCGGCCGGTCCCAATTCTGCGACGAAATTCCGCAACGTACGAATCCCCGCCAACGCAGTGGCGATACCAATTGCGAGACCGATGGTGACCAGAACGAGGGCCTGGCTGAGGATCAGCCATACCGTGTGGTCGCGTTCAGCCCCCATTGCCAAGCGAACCGCTATTTCGCGGGTTCGTCGGGCGACCGAGTGGGAGAGGACACCATACAATCCAACAGAGGCTAATCTGAACTTCCAGCCTGCCTGACCGATATTTTCGCTTCAAATCATTGATTT